>JAGOCY010000012.1 GCA_017998495.1 Corallincola sp. | reverse complement strand
CAGCTCCTCTTCGGCCAAGCGCGGCTGCGGCTCAACCCCGAGCAGCTTGTAGATGCTGTCGTCCACCGGCCTTGGCCCCTTCTTGCCCTTGCTGGGGTAAAGGTAGAACCCCTTGCCGCTCTTGCGTCCCTTGCGGCCATCCTCCAGCAGCTTGGCGAAGGTGGCCGGCGCCGCAAAGCGGCTACCAAAGGCTGACTCCAGTACCGGCACGATCTTGCTGCCCACATCCAGCCCCACTTCATCAAGCAGGTTGAAGGGGCCAACCGGGAAACCGGCCTTGGTCAACAGGCGGTCGATGCGCTCCACCGGTTCACCCTCAGCCAGCAGTCTCCCCGCTTCAGCGATATAAGGGGCAAGGATGCGGTTGACGTAAAAGCCCGCTGCGTCCTTGACCACGATGGCGGTCTTGCCCTGCTGCCGAGCCAGCTCGACCACAGTAGCGACCACCTCCGGCGCGGTGCCAGCATGGGGGATCACCTCCACCAGCGGCATTTTTTCCACCGGCGAGAAATAGTGCAGGCCAACGACCCGTTCGGGGGCAGTGGCCGCCTCAGCAATGGCAGCAATGGGCAGCGACGAGGTGTTACTGGCGAAGATTACGCCCGGCAACGCCTCTTCCACCTCACGCACCATCTTGTGCTTGAGGGCCAGATCCTCGAATACCGCTTCTACCACCAGCTCAGTGCCGGCAAAGCCAACATAGCGGGTGGCGCCCGACAGGCGTGACCACTGGCGGTTGAACTCGCCACGGCTCACCAGCTTCTTGCGCAGCTTGGGCTCCAGGCGCTCATGGCTGTAACGCAGGGCGTTGCCAATGGCCCCTTCGTTGACCTCTTTGATGCGCACCGGCAGTCCGGCCTTGGTGGCCGTTACATAGGCAATACCAGCGCCCATCAGGCCGCCGCCGATCACCGCCACTTTAGTCAGCGGCAACGGCTCGGCATCCACCAGCCGCGCCTTTTTCAGCTCAGTGCTGGCAAAGAAGATCTGACGTAGCGCGGCAGATTGCGGAGTCATCGCCAGTTCGCCAAAGGCATCGGCCTCACGCCCATAACCCGCCTTAGTGCTGTCGGCCAAGCCGCGCTCCACCGCATCGATGATGCGCAGTGGCGCCGGGTAATTGCCCAGGGTCTTGGCCTCGGTCTGAGCCCGCACTTTCTTGAACAGCATCTGGCGGCCCGGATGGGTCGCCTCCAGCAGCCACTCCAGCAGATTGCGTTTGCGCCGCCGCCGCACCTGCGGCATGCCACGGCCAATTAGGGCAATGGCGGCCTGCTCCAGTGCCGTGGCCGGCACCACTTCATCCACCAGCCCCAGTTTGAGGGCCTGTTTGGCATAGAGCTGACGGCCGGTGAGCATCAGTTCCAGCGCCTTAATCGCCCCCACCAGCTTGGGCAGGCGCTGGGTACCACCTGCGCCCGGCAGCAGGCCGAGCTGCACTTCCGGCAGCCCCAGCTTGGTCTTGTCGCTAGTGGTACAGACCCGATAGTGGCAGGCCAGCGCCAGTTCCAGGCCACCGCCGAGACAGACGCCGTCAATGGCGGCCACCACCGGCACCTTGAGCGCCCACAGGCGTGAAAACACCTGCTGGCCAGCACGCGACAACGCTGTGGCGCTGGCGGCGTCACGGCAGGCGGCGATCATGCCGATATCGGCACCGGCGACAAAACAGCCCGGTTTGGCACTGTTGATGATCACGCCACGCAGACCGTGATGGGTCTCCAGCTTGGCCAGGATCTCGTTCATGGCCAGCACAAACTCGGCCTTCAGGGTATTCATGCTTTCGCCAGCCACATCAATGGTGATGGTGGCGATACCGTCAACGCGGATGGCAAGGGTGAAGGGCGAGCTCATGCTTCCACCTCCCACACCATGGCCGAACCAAGACCACCGGCGGCACAGGCGGTGGTCAGAGCCAGACCACCGCCGCGCCGCTGCAGTTCACGCAGGGTCTGGGTGATCATGCGCGCCCCGGTAGCGGCAAAGGGGTGGCCGTAGGCGATGGAGCCACCGAGCAGATTGAACTTGTCCATATCCACCTCGCCGATGGCGCTGCTGCGTCCCAGCTTGTCGGCGGCAAACTCAGCGCTGGCCCACATCTTGAGGTTGGCCAGAGTCTGGGCGGCGAAGGCCTCATGCATGTCGATCACGGTCAGATCCTTGAGGGTCAGGCCGGCACGCTCAAGTGCCAGCGGCGTGGCATAGGAGGGGCCCATCAGCATGTCCTCGGCGACATCGATGGCGGCGAAAGCATAGCTGCGCAGATAGCCCAGCGGCTGGTAACCGAGCGCCTTGGCCACATCCTCACGCATCAACAATAGCGCCGCCGCACCATCGGTCAGCGGGGTGCTGTTGGCGGCGGTGACAGTGCCATAACGGCGGTCGAAGGCGGGTTTGAGCTTGGCGTAACCACTCAGCTGCGAGTCGTCGCGCACGTTGTTGTCGCGCACCAGCGGTGCCTTGAACGGCGGCACATGGACGGCCATCACCTCGTCATCGAGCTTGCCGTCGCGCCAGGCGGCTGCGGCACGCTCATGGCTGCGGTGGGCCAGCGCATCCTGGTCGGCACGGCTGATGGCATGGCTCTTGGCCATCTGTTCAGCGGTATCGCCCATCGACAGGCCAGTGGAGTACTCGGCCACCGCCGGCGGCACCGGCAGCAGATCCTTGAAGCGCAGGCCGGCCAGCAACCGCGCCTTGTCGCCAAAACTACGCGCCTTGGACAGTTTGAGCAGGGTATCGGCCAGCTTGCGGCTGACGCCGATGGGCAGCACCGACGAGGAGTCAGCGCCACCGGCGATGCCGATCTGACAATGGCCGGCAAGAATCGACTCGGCGATATTCGCCACCGCCTGGAAACTGGTGGCACAGGCGCGGCTGACGCTGTAGGCATCGGTGTGCACGCTCATGCCGCTGCCAAGCACGATCTCGCGGGCGATGTTGGGCGCCGCCGGCATCTGTACCACCTGGCCAAACACCAGCTGATCGATCGACTTGGGATCGAGCGCCGAGCGGCACAGTAGTTCGGCAACCACCATCCGCCCCAACTCAACGGCAGGCACGCCCATCAGCGCTGTGGCCTGACGGGCAAAGGGGGTCCGCAATCCGCTGACTACGGCAATGCGCTGGCCATTACTGGCGAGCGCCTGCGTCTGCTTGCGCTTCATCGCAACTCCTGTCTGTGATTTGAGACGACTCATCGGACCTGTTGGATTGTAGTGACCGGCAAGCGACTTTCAAACAGTCGTTTAAGACCGCTGTGCGCCAGCTCGCATCAGGCGGCAACGGCCTTGGCCCTTAGCGCCCCAACGGCAGATGGTGAATGCTGCTGCAATAGTGGCTGGTCAATGGCCGACCGACAAGGCAGTCGTATGCAAAAACAGTGATTTGCGCCGCTGCCACAGGCAGCGGATGGTGGCCATGGCGGCGCCGCATGCCACAATGGTTGCACCTGCTGCCGCCCGGAGTGATCCATGGCCATATTTTTCAGCCTGCGCCACCACCCGCTGCTGGCGCCACTGAGCAGCGAACAACGCCAACAGGTGATGCGCACCGCACTGGCCCGTCTCAGTGGTTGGCGTCAGGTTAGCTTGAATCTTTACAAGGTGGCGCTGCTGCTACCGCCCTTTGTGCTGCTGGCTCGCCAACCGGGGCTGCTGGCGCTGCTGGCCACCATCGGCTGGTTGCTGTGCTATCCGCTGCTGCTACGGCCACTGCAGCTATGGCTGGTGGCCGACCTGCTGCCGGCGGCGGTGGCCAGCCTCCACCAGCAGGCGCCAGCGGAGACCGACCCGGACGACGACAGCGACGAGCAGAGCTGAGGGCGATGGCTACAGATCGATCTCGTCGAGGTAATCCTCAACCGCCGGATCGACGGTTGAGGTGGGCAGCTGGCCATCGTAGACCTGCCATTCGACATGCTCGAAATAGACATTGCGGCTGAAGGCGTAAGGATCGAGGGCGTTGAAAATCACCCCTTCCTGCGGCATCGCCTCCGCCCGTTTCTCCACCCCCATCAGCGCCCACTTGCCGGCCGACTGCCAGAAATTGAGCAATGACAGCGGTGGCACCAGATCATCCACCAGATCGCCCACCAGACTGCGCGGCGTCGCCGGGCCATAGATCGGCATCATCAGGTAGGGGCCAGTGCCGACACCATAATGGCCCAGCACCTCTTCAAACTCTTCGTTGGCGCGCGGCAAGCCGGCCATATCGGCGACATCGACAAACCCCAGAAAGCCCACGGTGGTGTTGGTAACAAAGCGGGTGGCACTGCTGGCCGCATCATAGAACTTCAGCTGCAGCAGATGGTTAACCGCACTGGCCGGGTCTTCCAGGTTGTACAGGAAGTTATTGATGCCGATGCGGCCAAACTCCGGCACCACCGTCATCCAGCCAACCGTCAGTGGCCGCACCACATACTGGTCACCAAAATTGAAGTTAAAGCGGAAAATGGCACGGTTCAGCCCCTCCAGCGGATCACGCTCATCGTCATAACGGGCATCCAGCCAGGGGTCCTGGTAGGCATTGTCCGGCAGCGGCGGAATGGTCACCTCCACCGCCGCTACCCCTGTAGTGACATTGCCGAGCAACAGCAGCCCGGCAGTCCAGATTCGCATCATGCTCTCCTGTCCATTACAACTCACGGTCGATGGTGACAGTGATCGGCTGGCTACGCGCCTCAGCCGTCAACGGGCCGCTCACCCCTTCCAGATCGCCAGCGACCGCTGACACATTGGCCGAGCTGGTCAGGCGGGCGGTGATCTCAATGGTGTCGAACTGCGACAGTTTCAACTCCGGCATCATCGCATCGGCGTCGCTCAGTTGCAGCTTAACCGGCCACTGGCCAACAGCCAGCTGGCGCACAGCCAGCGGCATCGGCGGGCCACCCACCGCCTTGGCAAACACCAGCAGCCGGGCATTGGCCGGAATACGGCCGAGCAGCTGTGGCGCCAGGCCCACGCTGATCTCTGTCACCCCTGCGGGTGGCGCGGCCAGCTGCTCAAGGGTGCGGTCGATCATCAACCGCCGCTCGTCGCCCTCAGGCAAGCGCTCACGCAGCTGCTGCCAGTAGCCGACCGCCTGGTCGCGCTCGCCCCGATCCAGATGGTGAAAGGCGAGAATCGACAGCGCTTCCAGCTCCTGCGGCTGCTGGGCCAGCTGGCCAAGCAGGACCACCCCTTCCTGCTGCAAGGCAGCGTCACGGGTCATCACCAAAATACGGCCATAGTCGCGCTGGGCCTGGGCATCATCCGGCGCCAGCTGCCAGGCGCGCTGCAGGGCACCAAAGGCCATATCGCCCTGCTCCGCGTCCCAGGCCAGCCGCCCCAGCAAACGCCAGCCTTCGGCATCGTCCTGCTCCTCAAGGCGGGCGCGCAGCCCCAGCAACAGCTGGTCAAACTGGGCGGGCTGCAACTCTTCACCCTGCTGGGCCTGGGTCAACAGCGCCGGCAGCGCGGCCCGCGCCTGCAGGTATTGTTGCTCGCCGCGATAACCGCCCACCAGAGCGTAAACCACCGCCACCAGCGCCAGCACAAAGGCAGCCAGCGGCAGCAATAACCGTCGGTTGCTGCCAGCCCGGTTTAATGTGCGGCCCAGCACCAGCAACACCACCATCAGTGCCAGCAGTAGCCCACCAACCAAGATCAACGCCAGCATCATGGCTGCTCCTCATCTGCCCGCTCGGCCGGGCGGCGCAGCCACCACAGCAGCCAGCCCACCGCAGCCAGCAGGAACAGGCCGACCGGCAGCAGGATCATTAACGCCGCCGACGGTGGTGGCTGGTAGTGAATGAAGGGGCCATAGCGTTCCACCAGAAAAGCCACCACCTGGTCGCGACTGGCCCCCGCCTTGACCTGCTGATAAACCAGTTCACGCAGGTCCTGAGACAGCTCAGCATCAGAATCGTGGATGCTGTTGTTCTGGCACTTGGGACAGCGCAGCTCGAGGATCAACTCGCGGTAGAGCTTCTCCTGCGCCGGATCATCGAAGCTGTAAGTGTCGATAGCGGCCCAGCCAGCCACCGGCAGCAGCAGGATCAGCATCAACCACGGCCACCAGCGATGCATCAGGGCTCCTCCGCGTTAAGTTGCTGCCACAGCGGCGCCAGTGTCCTGGCCCAAACCTCGGCGTTCACATCACCCACGTGGCGATAGACGATGCGCTGCTGACGGTCGAGCAGGTAGGTCTCAGGAGCGCCATAGACGCCGAGATCAATACCGTAGCGGCCACTCTCATCGTTGAGCACCAGACGGTATGGGTTGCCCAGCTGATCCAGCCAGCGCCGGGCCTTGCTGGCGTCATCCTTGTACACCAGGCCAATGATTGGCACCCCTTGGGCAGCCAGCTGGTTAAGGTATTGGTGCTCGGCATAGCAGGTGGGGCACCAGGTGGCCCAGACATTGATTAGCAGCGGCCCGGCCGGCAGCTCGGCTGGGGTCAGGATGCGCCCCTCGACCAGCAGGTCCGGCAAGCTGAACGGCGGTAAGGGCTGGCCGATACGCGCCGAGCTCAACTCGGTCGGATCGGCAAACAGGCCGCGCAGCAGAAACACGCTGAGCAGGGCAAATAGCGCCAGTGGCAGGATCAGCAGCACACGCTTCATGCCACCACCTCCGCCCCGACCGGCCGGCGCCGCAGTCGCTTATCACACATCGCCAGCAAGGCCCCCAGGCCAATCAACAAACCGCCCAGCCAGATCAGCCGCACCCAGGGTTTAACATAGATACGCAACGCCCAGGCCTCGCCATCTAGAGGTTCACCCAGGGCCACATAAAGGTCGCGATGGAGACGGCCATGGATCGCCGCCTCGGTCATCACCTGGCGATTGGAAGGATAGCTGCGCTTTTCGGCATGCAGCACCGTCACTGGCCGGCCGTCACGGCTGACTTTGACATCCGCGTAGTGGCCACCGTAATTGGGGCCGACCAGTGGCTTGACCCCATCAAACTGAAACTGGTAACCGCCCACGCTCACCTGCTGGCCCGGAGTCATGCGCAGATCGCGCTCTTCGGCATAGAAACTGACCATCACCATGCCGATGATGGCAATGGCAAAACCCACATGGCCACTGACCATGCCCCAATAACCCAGGCGTCGCCACGCCGGCTGCGCCCAAGCCCCCGCCAGCAGTGCCATCAGCAGCGCCGCCGCCAGCACCAGCCCGATCACCGCGCGGCCATCTGGCGCCTGCGCACTCCAGCCATAGAGGGCGAGGCCGGCCACTACGGCTGCCACCACCACCGCCAGCAGCCGCCAGCGATGACGCCCGAGCTCATCTTTGCCCCAGCGTAACCAGGGGCCCACCGCCATCACCACGGCAAAAGGCAGCAGCAGCACCAAAAAGATGGCGTTAAAGAAGGGCGGGCCGATGGAGATACTGCCCCAGTTGAGCTGCTGATAGACCAGCGGCAGCAGGGTGCCGAGCAGCACCACCAGCATGGCTGCGGTCAGCAGCAGGTTGTTGAACAGCAACCCCACCTCACGCGCCAGCAGGCCCGTCGGCTTGCGCTGATGCACCGCGTGGGCGCGCAGCGCGAACAGGGTCAGCGAACCGCCGATCACCACCACCAGAAAACCGAGGATAAAGAGGCCGCGGGTGGGATCTGTGGCAAAAGCGTGCACTGAGACCAGTACCCCGGAGCGCACCAGAAAGGTCCCGAGCAGCGACAGCGAGAACGCCGCAATGGCCAGCCACACCGACCATACGGCAAAGGTCTGACGCTGATCGGTCACCGCCAGCGAATGGATGAGCGCCGTGCCCACCAGCCAGGGCATCAGCGAGGCGTTCTCCACCGGGTCCCAGAACCACCAGCCGCCCCAGCCCAGTTCGTAATAGGCCCACCAGCTGCCGAGGGCGATGCCGAGCGTCAAAAAGCCCCAGGCGGCCAGGGTCCAGGGGCGCATCCAGCGCGCCCAGGCCGCATCCAGATGGCCATCGAGCAGCGCGGCAATGGCAAAGGCAAAGGCCACCGAGAAACCGACATACCCCATGTAGAGCATGGGCGGGTGAAAGATCAGGCCAATATCCTGCAGCATCGGGTTGAGATCGCGGCCATCGGCCGGCACCAGCGGCAGGGTGCGTTCAAAGGGGTTGGAGGTGAAAATGACAAACAGCAAAAAGCCGACGCTGATCAGTCCCATCACCGCCAGTACCCGCGCCCGGGCCACTGGTGGCAGGTGGTTGCTGGTAACCGCCACCGCTGCCATCCAACCGGTCAGGATCACCACCCACAGCAGCAGTGAGCCCTCATGAGCCCCCCATACCGCCGAGATGCGGTACCACAACGGCAGGGCGCGGTTGGCATTATTGGCCACGTAGCTGACGCTCAGGTCAATATCAATGAACGCCCACACCAGCGCCGCCAGGGCCAGCAACGAGGCGATAAAGGTGAGCAATGCCAGCGGCGCGGCGAGAGCCATCGCCCCCTGATGACCACGCCAGCTGCCCCACTGGGGCACCACCGCCAGCACCACCGCCAGGGCAAGAGAGAGGATCAGGGCCAGATGGCCCAGTTCGACGATCATGGTGCACTTTCCTGATCGCTGTTGTACTGGGGCCGCCCCTTGCTACCGGGGGCATGATTCTCCTCCAGCGCCTTGGCCAGATCCGGGGGCATGTACTCTTCATCGTGCTTGGCCAGCACCTCGCTGGCCTCCAGCCGATCCGGCGCCACCAGTTTGCCGCGAGCGACTATCCCCTGCCCCTCACGAAACAGATCGGGCAGGATGCCGTTATAGGTGACCGTGGCCAGCGGTCCACGATCCACCACCTGGAAACTGACCACCAGCGACTGGGGATCGCGCTTGACCGAGCCCGGCACCACCATGCCACCAAGGCGCAGAGTCTGGCCCAGCTGTGGTTTCTCCAGCGCCTTGCCCTTGCCGTTGATCAGCTCACTGGGGGTGTAGAACAGATCGATGTTCTGGCTCAGGGCATAGAGCACCAGCGCTGTGGCCAGCGACACACCACCAATAATGGCGGCAATACCCCAGAGTCGCGCCTTGCGCCGTGGATTCATAGCCAACGCTTGTTCTCCTGTGCTGCGGCCCGTTGCGCCGCCGCGTCCTGCGCGCGCACCGCCCGGATCAGCTGGCGGCGTTCCAGCCGCGCCCAGATGGCCAACAGCAGCAGGGCCCCGAAGGTCACCAGCAGCGCGGCCAGGATGTAGCCATCATGAATGCCGGTGGCCAGACATTCGCCGTAGATCTTATTCATCACCCAGTTCCTCACGGATCACCTGCTTGACCCAGGGGCGGTGAGCCTCACGGCGCACCATCTCGTTGGCAAACAATGCCGACACCAGCGCCCCGCAGAGCAGACCGAAGCCAAGCAGGTTGATCAGCAGCGGCCACAGCATGTCAGCGGCGATCGCCGGTGTGCCGAGTTTGGCAATGGTGGCGCCCTGATGGAGGGTGTTCCACCACACCACCGAGTAATGGATGATCGGCAGGTTAACCACGCCAACCAGCGCCAGAATGCTGGCCGCACGGCCGGCCTGGGAACGATCCGGGTAGCCGTGATAGAGCGCCAGCACGCCGATATAAAGAAACAGCAGGATCAGCTCTGAAGTCAGGCGCGCATCCCACACCCACCAGGCCCCCCACATCGGCTTGCCCCAGATGGCCCCAGTAAGCAGCGCCACGGCGGTCATCGCCGCCCCCACCGGGCCAAGCGCTGCCAGCGCATAGCCGGAGAAGCGGTGCTGCCAGATCAGGGCCACTGCCCCCATCAGCGCCATAGCGGCATAGAGCCCCATCGACAGGAAAGCACTGGGCACATGCAGGTAGATGATGCGAAAGCCATCACCCTGTTTGCAGTCAGCGGGTGCCCACAGCATCCCCCACAGGGTTCCCACCACCACCAGCAACAGCGCCGGCAGCCCAAGCCAGAGGACCAGGCGCCGCGCCAACCGATAGCTGGTGCGCGGTTCCGCCAGAGGATGAAGCCATCGCCACATGGTCAAACTACCTATGCCAGTGAAAGTTTAAGGGCCGCGGTGGTAGCCAGCGGCGCCAGGGTCAAGGCCGCCACCGCCCCCGCCGCCAGCAGCGCCAGTGGCCCGGCAGCGCTGGCCCCCATAGTGGCGGCATCGACAGCGGCCGCCGCGAAGATCAGTACCGGAATGTAGAGCGGCACCACCAACAGGCTGAGCAGCAGGCTGCCGCGGGCCATGGTCAGGGTCAGCGCTGCGCCAATGGCGCCCACCAGCATCAGCGTCGGCAAGCCAAGGAGCAGGGTCAGGGTCAGGGTCTCCACCACTGGAGTGGCGACCGCAAACAGTACCCCTGCCAACGGCGTCAGCAGTACCAGCGGCAGGCCACACACCAGCAGGTGGCCGACCAGCTTGGCCAAGACCAGCAGCGGCAGCGGATGGGGAGCCAGCAACAGCTGCTCCAGCACCCCTTCGTTAAAATCATCGCGAAACAGCCGCTCCAGCCCCAACACGACCGCCAGCAGCGCGGCAATCCACACCGCGGCCGGCGCCAGCCGGGCCAGCTGCTGCGGCTCGGGGCCGAGGGTCAGCGGAAACAGCATCAGCACCAGCACAAACAGCAACAGCGGCTGCAGCAGATCGCTGCGCCGTCGCCACGCCACCCGCAGCTCATGCTGCAGCACCGTCACCATCGCACTCATGCGGCCGCTCCCAACGGGGCGTAGTCGCTGAGCGGCAAACAGGTTAGCGGCATGCTGGTCAGTGGCAGATCCTGATGGGAGGCGACAACGATCGCCCCGCCATCGCCCAGATGCTGTTCAAAACGCTGGGTCAGGCCGGCCACGGCACGCTTGTCGAGGGCGGTGAAGGGCTCATCCAGCAGCCACAGCGGTGCCGGCTTAAGCCACAGCCTCGCCAGTGCCACCCGCCGCTGCTGGCCAGCGCTGAGGCGCGCCACCGGCTGCTGCTCCAGGCCCGCCAGGCCGACCCCCGCCAGCACCTCATCCAAGCCCTGATCACGCTGCCCATGCAGCGCCAGCAGATGGCGCAGATTGGCGGTGGGCGACAGCTCGCCTTTGACACCGGGTTTATGCCCGAGATAGAGCAGCGCGGCGCGGTAATCAGCGCCAGCCTCGGCAATCGGCTGGCCCTGCCAGCGGATGGTGCCGGCACTGGGCTGCAGCAAACCGGCAAGGGCACGCAGCAGGGTGCTCTTGCCGGCCCCATTAGCGCCCTCAATCTGCAGAATCGCGCCAGCGGTCAGGCTGAAGCCCAGGTCGGCAAACAGAACGCGACCATCGCGCTCACATTGCAACCCCTCGACATCCAGCATCCAAACCCCGGCTTCAGTTTGCTTGAAGAGGCGCCGATACTAACACACAGCCCAGCCCCTTTCACCGCGGCCCATGCCAGACACCAGCGTCCCTCATATTGCCCCACTGCCCGCCGCCAGCGCGGCAACCGCCAGTAGTGTCACGGCTTCAGCGACCGTGGCCGAAGCCCTGGTGAGCGGCAGCCACAGCAGCGGAAACCTTCTGTTACCACAAGGGCTGGGGCCAGTGCTCGGCCAGCCCCAGGCCGATCCCAACGCCCAGCGGCAGCAGCTGGAGGCACTGGCCCGTCAACAGCAGGTACTGCTGGCAGCCCTGGCCCGCCAGCCGCTGAGCCTGGAGTGGCAACAGGGCCAGCTCAGCTTGCAACCGCTAAACCAGTTACTGCCAGCCATAGCGCTACCCCGCACCCAGGGCGAATGGCTGTTACCGCTACTCGATCCACCTGCAGCGCCGGCACCAACGCTGGCCACCACCTATCGTCGCCCCCAGGCGCTGCCAGAACTGTGGCCTGCAGATGCTGCCGCGCCCCCCCCGCGACCGCAGCCCAGCAGTGATGGCGAACTGGCGCGGGCCGCCGCAGCCCTGCTACAGGGGCGGCTGCTGGCCTCGCTGCTGCTGCGCTGGCTCCCCCCTAGCCCAGCCGCCGCCGGTCAGCCGGCAGTCGCAACACCGCCCCAAGGCCTGCTGCTCGCTCCCGGTGGTGCGCAGGTAGCAGTGCCTCAAGCGATCGCTGCGGCTCTGCCCAGTGTGGCCGCGCCAGTCCGTTTTGATAGCAGTGGCGATCAGTTGCTGCTGCAACCCTTGCCCGATGAGCGCGAGCCAGCCCGCCCACTCACCCTGCCAGCAGCACTGCTGAGCGGGCTGCAAAGCGGCGGTCGGGCCCAGCCTCAACAGCTGCAGTTATTAATCAGCATCACTCGTGATGGCCAGCAGCTGCAGCTGTTGACCCTGCGTCCTGCCGCCGTCACGGTCGCAGCCGATCCAGTTATTGAGGACTCCCCCCCGCCGGCTGCGGCCCGCAGTAGCAACGAGGCACTGGCGCGGCTGCTTGGCCGCCACCTGCCCGCTCCCGCCCCAGCGGCCACCAGCGCCGCGCCAACTGCAGCGCCCACTGGCCAGCCGGCAGCGGCTGAACCTCCGCTACCACGGCTTGAGCCCCTGCTCAGCCAGCCTGTAAGGGTGCCGCTAGCCGCGCAACTGCCGCGCGATCAGCCACTGCTGATCACGTTGCGCTGGCAGCCGGATGGCGGCGCCCAGCTGCAATGGCA
>JAGOCY010000278.1 GCA_017998495.1 Corallincola sp. | reverse complement strand
CGGCAAGCCAAAGCAGAGTGTTGGCCCTGGAGGCGATGACCACAGACGCTGTTGCCGCTCGGGACGAGCTAACGGCCGTGATCAAAAGACTGGAGTTACAACTAGATGTCGCGCAGGCGACGGCGGCCTCGCAGGATCAGGTACTGCGGTCGCTCTCTGCGTTCATCGCAGGTTTGGATAAAGCCAATACAGAACAATTGATTACGCCAAATTCGTGAGGATTTTCAGTTTTCCCGGCCGACCCTCAAGAAGCGCTAGCGCCAGATCGGAGTTGTTGGGCGTACACTCGTACGCTAAAGTGTCGCCCAAATTTCAGTAGCCTGTGAGTTCCCATGCAAGCCAGTTTTGATCGTGACGCCCTGCTCGCCTGTAGCCGTGGTGAATTGTTTGGCCCGGGCAATGCTCAGTTGCCGGCCCCTAACATGCTGATGATGGACCGCATTATCCGCATCAGCGATGAGGGTGGCGCCTTCGATAAAGGTGAAATCATCGCCGAACTCGATATCCGACCTGACCTCTGGTTTTTTGACTGCCATTTTCCGGGTGATCCGGTGATGCCAGGTTGCTTGGGTCTGGATGCCATGTGGCAGCTGGTCGGCTTTTTCCTGGGGTGGTCCGGTGGCCCCGGCAAAGGCCGTGCGCTGGGCGTGGGTGAAGTCAAATTTACCGGTCAGATCCTGCCGGGAGCCAAGCTGGTGACCTATCGCATCAACATGAAGCGCGTGATCAAGCGCAAACTGTTCATGGGCATGGCTGATGGTGAAGTGGCCGTTGATGGCCGGGTGATTTATACCGCCACCGACCTGAAGGTGGGCTTGTTTACCGATACCAGTTCGTTCTGATAACCGCCGGCATTAACGTCAAAAGCCCCGCGTGCGGGGCTTTTGTGCTTGAGATGGTCAGCCTTTTGTTACCTCTGGCTGGCCAACGGTTAAAGACTACTTGTCAGGGAAAAGACCTACGCTGACCCCTTCGCGCGCACTGCGCCAGCCACCGAGCCACTCGGAGCGGGCATCTGTCTGCTGATATGGGCAACAATCGCGCGAACGCCCACTGACTCCTGCGGAGTACCCCTTGGCATGGGCGCGTTCAAGACGGTCACGTTTCTGTCTCTTCATCGGCTCTACCCCTTCCCAGCTGTGGTTCCGTTAACGGGGTGCTGGCTACAGCACCCCGTTAAGAATTTGCCAGCAAGGCGGTCAGCGCAAATGCGAAATACTTCTTAGCGGGTGACTCTTGTGTATAACCGGCGGCCAGCCACTAGGACCAACAGCCAGCCCAGTAGCCATGGGCTGCTGCTCGCGCCCTGACGCTCTATCGCCGGTAACTCCTCGTTGGGGCATTGATCCGATTGCCCGCCCGTCAGGGCCAGCCGCACTGTCCGTACCACATATTCTTGCTCGCCACTGACCAGCTCACCGGCGCTGTTGCGCGCATCTGTCTTAAGCAGGGCATGCGCCAGGATCTCGCCGCTGTCATCGATAGCAACCGCATCGACGATCTCATAGGGGCTGTCGCAGTCGATCAGCGCATTGAGATCGGTGAAGCTGTTGTCGCGCACGTCATAGAGAAAGCCATGACGGCGGCGATTAAGCGAATTTGGCGCCAGCTCCCATTCCCCCCAGCCGACCACTTGGCCGTGGCTGTTGGCGGCTCGAGCGACACTGTTAGAGGCGCGATAAAAATCACTAATGCCCCCTTCGCCCCCAAAAGCATGAGCCAGACGGGCGTTGTCAGCCCCTAGTGGATAGACAAAAAACTTGCTGTAGGTGTAGTCGTCAATGCGCAACGGCACCTGACCCACCACATAGGCGATGCCCTCGTCATTGGCATCGCTGATGCCATGGGCAAAGCTGTAGCCGAAAGCGCCTGGCTCGTGGATCAAGGTTGCCTGCCCCTCGCGATAGACGGTGGCCAGGGTCCGGATGGTGGTTCCATCATTGTGGCTGGCATAGCCCACGGCCACGCCGTCGCTGTTTACGGCATTGGCCTGGCTGCTGTAAACGCGCTCATCGTCTTCGGCCGGGGTAAAAGGCAGGCCGAGATTGAGCGTGCTTACCACGGCGCCGCCGTCATCCAACTGCCAGGCATAGGCACGCAATTGATAGGCGACAGACTGGGCGCAAACCACCGCCGGGTAACCGTTGGTATCAACACAGGTGGCATAAGCCTCGGCACTACTCTTTGTGGGGCTGACACTAGCGTATCCAACGGCCAGATTACTGCCGCTAACCGCCAGAATACGGCTGACGCCGCCCGTTTCGCTGTAGGGGGGCAGCACCGGATTGATGGTCATGCCGTCAAGAGTGGTAAAGGCTCTGGCGGCAAAGTCTCGCACCACCTGTTGGTCTTCAGTCTCATTGACCGTGAACTCGGTCTGGTAAAACGGAGCTGAGCCGTAACCTACCATCACCCCCGATGGGGTAACGCCGGTGAGTGCTTCTTCGGTGGTACCGCTGCGCACCCCATCATCGTTGAGCGAGTCAAACGCGGTGAGCGTGGTTGCTGTGCCATCACGCAACAACAGCGCTGACAGATCGCCGGCCTTAAACAGCGTGGTGTCGCCGAGATCATAACTGCTGGTGTAACGAATCTGGCCACTGGCAACGGTGATGTCACCATTGCTGGCAGCCCCATAAACCAGCTCTACATCATCCGATGCACCGAGATCATTAACCGCGTAAACAGCGGCTAAAGCCGGGCTGGCAAACAGGGCCAGGGTGATGACAGATAGGCTGAAACCGGCAAAACGCATGCAGTTCTCCTGAAAATCGGCGACTCGGCAACTCGAAAGCGCCGCCATCATAGCCGCTTATGGCGGCTGGCTAAATTGGCTCGGAATGATAGATCGTCAAGAAATGTTCAAGCCGCTGCCGGTCAAAGGGCCAGTCCAGCTCGCCGCCGGCGCTGGCGATCACCGGGATGCGCCAGCCATAGGTGGCACGCAGCCGCTCATCATGAATAATGTCGCTACGTTCAAAGGCAACACCAAGCTGCTGCAGCAACACCTCTGCCTGTTCGCACAGATGACAGCCGTCAGTGTGATAAAGCAGGATCATTGGCTGGCTCCCTGCCAGTGCAGCAGCCAGCAGCGGTGAATACGCTGGTTACGGGCGAAATCTGGCGGAATCGACATCGCCGACACATCTTCGGCGCGAAACCCGAGCTGGTTGATCGCCCCTTCATCAAAGCGAAAACGGGTGTGGTTCGTTGAAAAGACCACGATGGCGCCATCAGCCAACCAGCGGCGCAATGGGCCGAGCAGCGACAGGTAGTCACGCTGCACATCAAACACCCCTTCCATCCGCTTGGAGTTGGAAAAGGTAGGCGGGTCAAGAAACACCATATCGAACTTGGCGCTCGGCTCACCGGCGACAAAAGCCATGCAGTCATCGCGGCGCAGCCGATGGTGGCGGCCATCCAGCCCGTTAGTGACGAAGTTGCGCTCAGCCCGGTCGAGATAAGTGTTGGACATATCGACGCTCAAGGACGCGCGAGCACCACCTAATGCCGCTTGCACCGTGGCCGAGGCGGTATA
>JAGOCY010000277.1 GCA_017998495.1 Corallincola sp. | reverse complement strand
TGTTTTTGCCATTGGGCGGCGTTGACTGGCTGCGCGGCATGGTGTTTGCCGGGTTACTGGGCCAGACCCTGCTCACCCTGTTTCTGGTGGAGCAGAACTTTCGGCTGCTGCCGGATCAGGCGCGCCGCCCTTTTCTGCCGTTTATGCTCGGTGTGGGCGCGGTCTTGGTCTTTGACTTCGTGCTTTATGCCGAGGGGCTGCTGCTGCTGCAACTCAACGCCTATTTTTGGGATGCGCGCGGTTTTGTCTGGGCCGGGGCCATGCCGGCACTGCTGCTCACCACCCGTCGTCTGCCCGGCTTGGCCGTGCGCGTATTTGTATCGCGACAGGTGGTCTATCACTCAACCCTGCTGATGGCAGCCGGCGCCTATCTGCTGGTGATGGCCGGGGCTGGCTATTACATCCGCTATTTCGGTGGTGACTGGGGCCATGTCATGCAGATCGCCTTTATGGCGCTCGCCTCGTTGCTGCTGGCCGCGATCTTTTTTTCCGAAGCCTTTCGCCGCAAGCTTAAGGTTTTCATTTTCAAACACTTTTATGCCAACCGTTATGACTACCGGGTAGAGTGGCTAAAGCTCAACCGCCAGCTGCATGAGCGTGCTGCGGATGAAGCGCTGCCGTTAACCGTGCTGCGGGCCATGGCCTTGGTGGCCCATGCGCCTTGTGCCTGTCTCTACCAGCGGCAGGGGGAGCTGATTACTCTGGCGGCGGCCTGGCCTGAGGAGCCTACGGTGGCCCTCGACCAGGAGCAGCTGGCCGCACTCTTTGCCTTCTGCGAGCGCGAGAGCTGGATCGTCGATGTGGCTGAGTATGCCCGCCATCGTCAGCGCTACGGCGCGCTCAAGCTGGATGTGGCGCTCTGCCAGCAGCAGGGGGTGGCGCTGTGGGTGCCGGTGTATGAGGGGGAGCGAGTCACCGGGCTGTTTGCCCTCGGTCGCCACCCCGAGGACCCCCCCATCAACTTTGAAGATCGTGATCTGCTGAATACCGTGTCTAGCCAGCTGGCCACCTATCTGGCACTGCAGCAGGCCAACGATGCTTTGACCGAGGCTCGCCAGTTCGATGCCTTCAATCGCATGAGCGCGTTTTTGCTTCACGATCTGAAAAACATTGTGGCTCAGCTCAATCTGATTGTGCTCAACGCCCGCAAGCACAAGCACAACCCCGAGTTTATCGATGACAGCCTGGAGACCCTGGCCAATGCGGTGGCCAAAATGCAGCGCATCATGCAGCAGCTGAAGAAAAGCGAAGGCGGGGTGGTGGAGGCGACCCACCTGGTCGATCTGGCTGAGGTGGTGCAGCAGGCGGTGGCGCGTCAGCAGCAGCTGTCGCCCCTGCCACAGTTGACGCTGGAGGGGCCGGTGCTGGTGCGCGGTGATGGTGAACGCTTGCAGTCGGTACTGGCCAACCTGATCCAGAATGGCCAAGAGGCAACGGCTGCCGGGGGGGCGGTGCGGGTTCGCCTGGAGAGCCGTGATGGCTGGGCGCTGGTAACGGTCGAGGATGATGGCTGCGGTATGTCGGAGCAGTTTGTGCGCGAGCGCCTGTTCAGGCCGTTTGACACCACCAAAGGCAATGCCGGTATGGGTATAGGTGCGTATGAAGCGCGCCAGTTGGTGCTGGCGTTGGGCGGCCAGTTCGAGGTACTCAGTCGTGAAGGTGAGGGGACGCGCATCAGTGTTCGCCTGCCTGTGCAGGGCTGATCGCCTTCTGTCATACTAAGTCGCTGTTGCTGGCCGTTGTCCGCGGGTTTTTCCGACCTGCGGAGGCCGGCACTGAGCTACAGGGAGCGGTTGCAGGCGTGGCCATCAAGAAAGAATATTTGCTGATTGTCGATGACGATCCGGGGATTCAGAAGCAGCTCAAGTGGAGCCTGGACGGTTACGATCTGATCTTTGCCGAAGATCGTGAATCAGCCCTGGTGCAGTTGCGGCGATTTGAGCCGCCTGTGGTGACCCTCGATCTCGGTTTACCCCCCGATCCGGCTAACGCCAGCGAAGGGCTGCGTACCCTCACCGAGATCCTGGCACTGGCGCCTGCCACCAAGGTCATTGTGGTCACAGGCAATGATGACCGTGACTGCGCCCTGCGGGCAGTGGGCGAAGGTGCCTACGATTACTACCAGAAGCCGATCGATCCCGATGTACTCAAGGTGATCATCGATCGCGCCTTTCACCTCTATCGACTCGAGCAGGAGAACCAGCGGCTGATCGCTGGTCGCGGTGATGGCCCGTTGGCCGGGATCATCGGCAACAGCCCGCAGATGGTGAAATTGGGGCGGCTGGTGGAGCGCATCGCGCCCACTGAAGTGACCGCCCTGCTGCTGGGCGAGAGCGGTACCGGCAAAGAGCTGCTGGCGCGTGCCGTGCACAACCTCAGCCCAAGGCGCAATGCGCCTTATGTCGCTATCAACTGCGCCTCCATCCCGGAGAACCTGCTGGAAAGCGAGCTGTTCGGTTTCGAGAAGGGGGCCTTTACCGGCGCCATCAAAAAGACCAAGGGCAAGATTGAGTGCGCCCAGGGTGGCACGCTGTTCCTCGATGAGATTGGCGACATGCCATTGTCGTTGCAGGCCAAGATCCTCCGCTTCCTGCAGGAGAAAACCATCGAGCCGGTGGGCGGGCGTACCGACATCCAAGTCGATGTACGGGTGGTGTGCGCGACTAATCGCGATCTGCAGGCGATGGTGGCTGAGGGCAGCTTCCGTGAAGATCTCTACTACCGTATCTCTGAGGTGACCCTCAACATCCCGCCGCTGCGTAAGCGCGACGGCGATGCCGTACTGCTGGCCCGCGCCTTTCTCACCGCCTATGGTCGCGAGTTCGGCCGCAATCTGATCGGCTTCAACGAGGCGGCGCTCACGGCGATCTGCAGCTACTCCTGGCCCGGCAACATCCGTGAGCTGCAGAACAAGGTGAAGTCAGCGGTGATCTTGGCCGAAGGCAAGATGGTGACGGCCGAAGATCTGCAGCTCGATGGCGGCAACGTCGACGATCTGGCGTTCAACCTGCGGGCCGTGCGCGAAGAAGCCGAGAAGCGCCTGATCACTCGGGTGCTGGCCTATACCGATGCCAACATCTCGCGCTCGGCGGAGCTGCTGGGGGTCACTCGGCCCACGCTTTACGCGCTGATGGATAAGTACGCCATCATCGAAGAGCGCAGCCGCCGTCAGAACGTCACTGGCTAATAGCAACAAGGAACGCGACATGCCCACCCTGACCCTGCATCTGCGTCGTCATCTTTTGGCCTGCGCTGTGGTGGCGGCCATTGCCGGCTGCAGCGGCGAGCGAACCGAGGCCGAGTACCTCGGTTCGGCAGCGACCTACGTGGCTGAGAACAAGCACGCGGCTGCCATTATCGAGTACAAGAATGCGTTGCAGCAGAATCCGCGCAACGTTGACAGCCGCTTGGCGCTGGCCGCGAGTTATCTGGCGGTGGGTGATGCTGCGGGTGCCGAGAAAGAGCTGCGGCGCGCGGCAGAACTGGGGGCCAGCAGCGAGCAGGTATTGCCGTCGCTGGTTCGGGCGCTCAACCTGCAG
>JAGOCY010000276.1 GCA_017998495.1 Corallincola sp. | reverse complement strand
TCATCCTCAACAAGCAGGAGCCGCTGCATCAGATCTGGGTGGCCACCAAATTCAACGGCCACCACTTCGAGCTGCAGGGTGAGCAGTGGATCGACAATCGCAGCGGCGCCGAGCTGTGCCGCTTCCTCAGCGACGCCATTGCCCGCCAGGGGGGCGGCACTGTGGTGGTCGGCGGCTGATCAGGCCGCCACGTCGCTGGCCATGCCAACGTTGAGATCGACGGTGGGCGAGCCATCAAACTCGAAGCTGAGCTGACGGGCGCCGAAGCTTTTGGCGATCGCCTCCAGCGTGCTTTTGGCCGACTGGTTCACATCTGACTGCAGATCGCCAATCAGGTTGCGGGCCTGGGCCTCGGCGTGATCGCGGGCGGCGGCCACCAGCCGGTTCTTGTCGGCCTCGGCAAAGCCGGTGGCGAGGAAGCCGTTGAGCAGATCGGGCAGCAGCCAGGGCAGCAGTTTGCCGTGCTGCTCGTCGTAGAACTGGATGTCGCGAATGAACACCTGATGCTGGCAGGGAGGCATCTGCAGCAGGTAGCGCTGCTCGCCCAGCTCGCGGATCTGGAACTCGGGACGGCGCAGATCGAAGCGGAAGTCGATCTCGAACTCGAAGATCATCGCCATCTTCTTCTTGCTCAGCATCCAGCTCAGATACTTGGCGCCGAACTCGCCCCAGCTGTGGTCGGTGGAGGTGACGATCTCGCGGGTGATCACCTTGAACACCGACAGCTGGCCGATCGCCTTCATCTGCTCGATGCTCGACTGCACCTCAATAGTGGCGGCAGGCGCGCTGCGCCGTTTCAGCCAGCCGCCCCACACCCCGGCAATGGCCAGCAGGGCCAGCGCCAGCAGCAGTAATGTCAGTTCCAGCATCGATACCTCCGTAACAGCTGCGGCCAGTATAGCGCCGCCGCCAGCCCGGACCGCCACCGCAAGGGTAAGAGCCGGTTAAGCCAGCGGTGTCAGGCAGGTTACCCGCACCGCGGCGATCTGCTGGCGCAGCCGCGCCATTTTCAGCCACGGCCAGGCCAGCCCGGCCGATAGCAACAGCAACATCAGGGTGCGCAGATGGAGGCGCAGCAGGGCGCGCGAGGAGAGGCGGCAGCTGAGGCGGGCGCCGTCGATGCGGGCGTTATCCAGCTGCAGGTTACGCCAGCCCGCTTGCCACAGGGCATGAATGGCCAGTGCGCCACTGATGGCCAGCGCCGCCGCCAGCGGCAGTGACACCGGCAGCAGACAGCCCACCACCAGCAGCAACAGGGCCATGCGCCACAGGCTGCGTTTGAGCAGGCGACTAAAGGGGGCGAGTGGCAGGGCGGCGTCGGCCTGGGGCAGCGCCACCAACTGGGCCTTGACCGGGGCCAACCAGCTGGGTTCGCTGGCCAGCAGTGCCGGGGTGGCTACCAGTTCGGTCATACGCAACAGGTACTGGTTGCGGCGCAGCCGAGTCCAGCGCCAGGCCAGGCCGCAGCTGACCAGCAGCAATAACAGGTTGGTCAGCCACAGCTGGCCATAACGCCAGCCATTGCCATAAAAAGCAAAGCTGAAGGTGCGCGGCACCGGCAGCACCCCCGCTTCTGCTGGTGCTGGCGGCAGGGCGCGGCCGGCGGCGACGCTGGGCTCCAGCGGCAAGGGTGGTGATGGCAGGGGCGATGAGCGGGGTAACGAGTGGCGTAATGTCCACTCCAGCCAGGTCAGCCGGGGTTCGCGCACCTTGGTCAGGGTGTTGGCGCGGCTGGTGCGAGGCGCTGGCAGCTGTCGATCCAGCTGTTCCAGCTCGGCGTGCAACTGCTGCCAGTCGTGGTTGCGGGTGGCGGCAACCGGCTCGACGCGGGTGGCAAGAGAACTGTGCTGACTCATCCCTGATCCCTGCTGGCAAAAGTGTGAACGGGGGCGACAACCTTCTGCCCGCGGGCCATCTTACCGGAACATCGGACCTGTGCCAGCCCGCTCAGCCGCAGGGTTTGAGGAAGAAGTGGTAGGCCGGGTTGGCGCTCTCGTCTTTCCACTGATAGCCGACGGTGTCGAGGAACTGCTCGATCAGCGGCTTGTCGGCTGCTGGCAGCTCAAAGCCGGCCAGCACCTGACCGTAGGCGGCGCCATGGTTACGGTAATGGAACAGGGTGATGTTCCAGCGCCCGCCGAGGGCGGTGAGAAAGCGCAGCAGCGCCCCCGGCGCCTCGGGGAACTCGAAGCTGTAGAGGCACTCCTCCAGCGCCACCGGGGTGCGGCCGCCCACCATGTGGCGCAGGTGTAGCTTGGCCAGCTCATTGTCCGACAGATCATGCACGCCGTAGCCGTTGTCGCTCAGGGTACGGGCCAGTGCCTCGCGCTCCTCGCGCCCCTTGCTCAGGCGGATGCCGACAAAGATGTGGGCGGCCGAGCCATCGGCGTAGCGGTAGTTGAACTCGGTAATGGCGCGGCCGCCGAGCAGTTCGCAGAAGCGCAGGAAGCTACCCTTCTGCTCGGGGATAGTTACCGCCAGTACCCCTTCGCGCCCTTCGCCCAGCTCGGTGCGCTCGCTGATGTAACGCAGGGTGTGGAAGCTCATGTTGGCGCCGGAGAGTACGGCACCGAGGCGCTTGCCGCTGAGCTGGTGGAGCTGCTGGTACTTCTTCAGCGCCGCCAGCGAGATCGCCCCGGCCGGTTCGGCGATGGCGCGGGTGTCCTCGAAGATATCCTTGATGGCGGCACAGATCTCGTCGGTGGAGACTGTGATCACCTCATCCAGACAGGCGCGGCAGACGCGCCAGGTTTCGCTGCCGATCAGGCGCACCGCCACGCCATCGGCAAACAGGCCGACATGGCTGAGCTCGGTGGGTGAACCGGCATCCCAAGCGGCCTTGAGGCAGGCGGAGTCCTGCGACTCGACCCCCACCAGGCGGATATCGGGGCGCAGTGTTTTGAGATAGACCGCGACCCCGGCGGCCAGCCCGCCACCGCCCACCGGCAGGAACAGCACGTCGAGATCGCGCACCTGCTGCAGCAGCTCCTGACCCATGGTGCCCTGACCGGCGATGATGTCGGCATCATCGAAGGGGGGCACAAAGGTGTAGCCCTCGCTCTCCGCCAGCCGCTGCGCTTCAGCCTTGGCGGCATCGAAATTGTCGCCATGCAGCAGCACCTGACCGCCATGCTGGCGCACCGCCTCGACTTTAATTTCGGGGGTGGTACGTGGCATCACGATCAGGGCGCGAATGCCCAGCCGGCGGGCGGACAGCGCCACCCCCTGGGCATGGTTACCGGCCGAGGCGCAGACCACGCCGGCGGCCCGCTGATCGGGGCTGAGGCCGGCGATTTTGTGGTAGGCGCCGCGCAGCTTGAACGAATGAACCGGCTGGTGATCCTCACGTTTGAGCAGCACCTCGCAGCCAAGCCGGGCCGACAGCCGCGGCATGGCCGATACCGGGGTAACCACGGCTACGTCATACACCGGCGACAGCAGGATGCGGCGCAGGTATTCCTGGGCGCCGGGCTGGCTGTCAGACAGGTGGGGCAACAGCTGGTTCATTCGTCATTCTCTCCCTTAGCCCAGTTTGCTCAGATCACGCAC
>JAGOCY010000275.1 GCA_017998495.1 Corallincola sp. | reverse complement strand
CCCCAAGATCACCACCATCTATTACTGACGTGGGTTCTGCCGGGCTACGGGGTCGCAAATATGGGCTGTCCTGCCCAGATTTGCTTGAGCTGGCATCCCTGCCAGCTTAACCCCTACGCCCGACTGGCCGTGCGTTGGCTGGCGCGGTGCAGGTGGTGTTCAAGGGAGAACAAAGCACTGGCCATCAGGCGCTGCTCGGTGATCTCGCAAACTGGATAAGAAGGGCTGCCGGTGATCGGGCAGCCCTGTTCTGTCAGCTCAGCACAGACTCAGCAACACCTCCGTTGACGGTAAGACGCAGCTGGCGGGCGGCGGAGAGCATGTTGGCCAATGCTGCTTCGGTTTCAGCCCAGTTACGGGTTTTGAGCCCGCAATCCGGGTTCACCCACAAGCGCTCGACCGGCAGCACTTCGAGCGCCTTTTTCAACAGAGCCACCATCTCGGCCACACCCGGAATGCGTGGCGAGTGGATGTCATAAACACCAGGGCCAATTTCGCCCGGGTAGGCAAACTCACCAAAGCCGGTCAGTAGCTCCATCTGCGAGCGACTGGTTTCAATGGTGATCACATCGGCATCCAGTGCGGCGATCGCCGGCAGGATGTCGTTGAATTCGGAATAGCACATATGGGTGTGGATCTGGGTGCTGTTGCCCACCCCACTGGCGGCCACCCGAAACGCCCGCCCGGCCCAATCCAGATAGTGCTGCCACTGGCTCTTGCGCAGGGGTAACCCTTCGCGCAGTGCCGGTTCATCAATCTGAATAATGGCAATGCCCGCCTGTTCCAGATCCACGACTTCATCGCGGATCGCCAATGCCAACTGCAACGCGGTGGTGGCGCGGCTCTGATCATCCCGCACAAAAGACCACTGCAGCATGGTGATGGGGCCGGTGAGCATGCCTTTGACCGGCTTGCTGGTCAGGCTTTGGGCATAGCGCGCCCATTCAACGGTCATCGCCTGGGGGCGAGCGATATCACCATAGATAATCGGCGGCTTAACGCAGCGCGATCCGTACGACTGCACCCAGCCATTGGCGGTGAACAGATAGCCCTGCAGCTGTTCGCCAAAGTATTCCACCATATCGTTGCGCTCCGCCTCACCATGCACCAGCACATCCAGCCCCAGCGCCAGTTGGCGTTCTACCGCGTGGCTGATCTCACGGGCCATCAGCTGGTTGTACTCTGCGATGGTCAGCTCGCCGCGCCGCCAGGCCGCACGTGCAGTGCGGATCTCGGCCGTTTGCGGAAAGGAGCCAATGGTGGTGGTGGGTAGCAATGGCAACTGCAATTGCTGACGCTGCAGTGCTAACCGTTGGCGCAGGGGTAACGGGCGTTGATCGGCACTAGCAGGCAGGGCCTGCAAGCGCGCCTGAACCTCGGCTCGCTGCACTCGGGGGCTGCTACGACGGGCTGCCAGGGCTGCGCTATTGGCTGCCAGTGCATCGCTCACCCGCTGCGGCCCGTTGCTCAGCGCTTCGCGCAGTACCGCCAGCTCGTCTAGCTTTTCACTGGCAAAGGCCAACCACGGCAGCAGCTCGGGGTCCAACTCCATCTCCAGGCTGAGGCTGTAGGGCACATGCAGCAGCGAGCAGGAGGGGGCCAGCCACAGCGCACCGCCGCGTAACTCGCGCAGCTTGGTCAAGCGCGCCAGCGCCGCAGCCAGATCGGTACGCCAGATGTTGCGACCATCGACAATACCGACCGACAGCACCCGCTGCCGCGGCAATTGACGCGCAACCAGCTCCAGTTCGTCAGCCGCGCGCACAGCATCAACATGCAGCCCAGCGACTGGCAGCGCGCAGGCGATCTCAAGGTTGGCGGCCAAGGGGCCAAAGTAGTTGGCGACAAGCAGTGACACCGAGGCACTGGCGAGCTGGTTATAGGCCGGCACAAAAGCCTGTCGCCAGCGCTCGGCCAGATCCAGGCTGAGGATCGGTTCATCCAGCTGCACCAGGTTGACTCCGGCATCTGCCAGCCGGGGCAGCAACCGCCGGTATTGCGCCAATAGCTGTGGCAGCAAATTCAAGCGATCAAAGTCTGCTTGTTTCTCTTTGCCCAACCACAGCAGGGTGAGCGGCCCCACCAGCACCACCTTGACGTTGTGGCCCTGCGCGCTGGCTTCGGCTACCTCCGCCAGCAGGCGTTCACTGTGCAGGCTAAAACAGGTGTCAGGATGATACTCAGGCACCAGATAGTGGTAGTTAGTATCAAACCATTTGGTCATCTCCAACGCCGGCTGGCCGTCGCGGTTCAAGGCACCACAACAGCCGGCACCATCCCCTTTGACCGGCGGTACGACGCCGCGTGCCAGTTGGAAATAGCGGGTCAGCTCATCCTGCTCTGGGCCAAAAGCAAAGCGCGTCGGGGCGCAGCCAAACAGCTGAATGTGGTTGAGGATCTGGTCATAAAACGCGAAGTCGCCGACCGTCACCCAGTCAAGGCCCGCATCTCGCTGCTCGGCCCAGTGGCGAGCGCGCAACTCGCGGCCACAGGCTTCCAGCGCGGCGCCGTCGCTGTCACCTCGCCAGTAACTTTCCAGCGCTTTTTTCAGTTCACGGTGGGCACCGATACGGGGAAAACCGAGGGTATGAATGTTCGTTTGGCTCATGTGGGGGCTCCAGCAGTGGCAGGTTTGTAGTTGCCATGATGGAAGCGGATTGAATATGATCAAAACGAAAGCTTTTGCCGATAACCATGAATCAGATTCATAAGGAGGCTGCATGGCCCAGCCCATTCTGGAAGTCCGCCATCTGCGCACGCTGACTGCACTTCGCGATACCGGCAGCCTGTCGCGTGCGGCCATGCTGCTTAACCTCACCCAGTCGGCGCTGTCGCATCAGTTAAAAGCGCTGGAAGATCACTTCGGCTTGCCCCTGTTCACCCGCAAATCGACGCCACTGCAGTTTTCGCCTGCTGGCCTGCGCCTGCTGCAACTGGCTGACAGCGTACTGCCGCAGTTGGCCAGCGCCCAGCGAGACATCAACCGGCTGGCCCAAGGCAGCAGCGGCAGCCTGCGCATTGCCGTGGAGTGCCACACCTGCTTCGACTGGTTGATGCCGGCCATGGACCAGTTTCGTGAGCGCTGGCCAGAAGTAGAGCTGGATATCGTCTCCGGCTTTCACCCCGATCCTGTGGCCTTGCTCCACCAGCAACGGGCCGATATGGCGATTGTTTCGGCGGTGGATGAGGGCGAAGCTGTCGCTATTCATCCGCTGTTCGAGTTCGAGATTGTCGCCCTGCTCGCCAACAACCACCGCCTCTGCGGCCAAGAACGGCTACAACCGAGCGACTTTGTCGATGAAACCCTGATCAGCTACGCCGTACCCGATGAGATGCTCGATCTGGTGCGGCAACTGCTGGCCCCGGCAGGGATCCGCCCAGCCCGCCGCACCACTGAACTGACCATCGCCCTGTTGCAGCTGGTAGCCAGCGGCCGTGGTATTGCCGCCCTGCCATTATGGGCGGTGCACAGCTATCTGCAGCGAGGCTACATCAGCGCCCGACCCATCGCTGATGGCCTGACCGGGTAGCTGTATGCCACAACATTGGAG
>JAGOCY010000274.1 GCA_017998495.1 Corallincola sp. | reverse complement strand
CTTCGGTGGCGCCATAGGGATAGCACAGTTGGGCCCAGCCGGTCAGTCCGGGTTTGACGGCATGGCGTTCAGCATAGAAGGGCAGTTTTTCTTGCAGCTTCTCGACGAACTCCGGGCGCTCAGGGCGGGGGCCGACAAAGCCCATATCACCGCGCAGAACGTTGAGGATCTGTGGCAGCTCATCCAGGCGATATTTGCGGATCACATGGCCCACCCGGGTGATGCGGTCATCGTTGGCCTGGGCCCATTGTGCGCCATGCTTTTCGGCATCGACCCGCATCGAGCGGAACTTGAGGATCTTGAAGTTTTTGCCATGTAGCCCGACGCGGGTCTGGCGATAGAACAGCGGTGCGCCGCGGCGCCCATCTTCAAGGTAGATCGCAAGCGCTGTGCCCAGCATCAATGGCCACACCAGCAGAAACAGGACGGCAGCGATAGAGAAGTTAAATAGCCAGTCGAGCTGGGTGCGCACGTTATCTGCCGGGCGGAAGCCGGTGGAATAGATCATCCAGCTCGGGTAGACCAGATCGACTGCGATTTGGCCGGTTTCACGTTCAATAAACTCCAGCAGATCGGTGATCTCAACGCCACGCAACTTGCACTCCAGCAGCTCGTAAAGTGGCAAGTTGTTACGCCGCTCATCGCAGGCCACGACGATCTCGTCGGCATCATAGCGGTCAACCAGATCGAGCAGGCGTCCAGTGCGGGCAATCTGCAGGTTGCGGGGTATAGGATCCGCGGCGTCGCCCGGCGTTGGCAGATAACCGATGATGGTGAAATTTTGGCGGTCGACCCGGCGCCGCATCCGCTGTTCGATGACTGCTGCGCGGTTGCCGGCGCCCAGTACCAGGATGCGGGTACGAAACATCTCCAAGTCTCGCACACGCGGCAGCACCACCCGAAAACTGGCGAGCAACAGGGTGGCGGTGACAAAGGCCGGAATGGATTTGAAGGGGTTCATGCCCCATGCCGGATAAACCAGCAACATCAGCGAGATCAGCACAAAGGAGATGGTTAAGCCGAGCGTTAGCCGGCGTACAACGCCACGGACAGGCTCACGCAGTCTGGGGTTGTAAAGGCCGAGGGCGAACATGCCGAGTAGTGAGGCGCTGACAAAACAGAGTAACTGGCCACCATGGCCAGACGTCCAAGCCAGGCGCAGTGGTTGGATACCATCGCCGAACAGACCTGTCAGCAGAATGCCCAGATGGAATGCGAACACCAGCAGCAGGGTGTCGATCACGGCAATGGTGAAGAAGCTGCGTTTTCCCCGTTTCAAGCTCGGTAGCATCCCATCCGTAGTAAAATCGCGCCCAGAACGCGCTTCGAAAGTGCTGAAGTCTAGCGAAAATCAGCCCTCACAGCCACAGCTCAGGTGATTTGCCAAGCGGGGGACAGGGAGATCAGGGTGATGGGCAGTACTCTGCAAAAGAGTGATCCAGCTCATGGATGTTCAACTCCTGCTCTCCTGCGCTATCCTGTCTGTGAGTTCTGGCGCGTGGCCCGACGGCGACGAGCCTCCGGTCATTGAGTTAACAGGTGTTTGACAGGGAGACAGGCCATGGGATTGCGGACATTGTGGGCGTTGGTGGTAAGCGCAGTGATCATGGGGTGTGCCAGCAGCGGTGGTTTGCCGCCGGCTGCAACCCAAAAGGCCAGCGATGGCGGTGACTACGCCTATGTTATCGGTGCGGGTGATCAGCTTCAGGCGGTGCGGGTGATCAGCTTCAGGTCTTTGTCTGGGGGAATCCGGAAGTATCGGGTGCTGTGACGGTACGGCCCGATGGTCGCATCACTACGGCCTTGGTTGAAGACTTGCCCGCCGCCGGCCAGACACCATCGGCGCTTGCCCGAGCCTTGGAAACGCGGCTCAAAGCCTACATCCGCGACCCCAAAGTCACCGTCACTGTCACTGGATTTGTTGGGCCTTATGCCGAGCAGGTGCGGGTGATTGGTGAAGCAGCCAATCCGCGCGCCATTCCCTACCGCCACAACATGACCCTGCTGGATGTACTGATTGAAGTGGGAGGGCTGACACCCTACGCCGCCGGCAACCGCGCCCGCCTGGTGCGGGTAGAGGCGGATGCGCAGCAGTCGTTCAATTTGCGTCTCGATGATCTGCTGCGTGATGGTGATATCGCGGCCAATGTCGACGTGAAGCCAGGCGATGTGATCATCATCCCCGAAGCCTGGTTTTAATGGCCGCCCGCATGTTTAGCAGTTACGGAAGTTAGTCCATGCAGGATGCGATTGATCAATTGCTCGATAAGCTGGTGGGCATCTGGCAGCGCCGCTGGTGGGTCGTGGCCGTGGCCTGGATGGTGAGCCTTGCCGGCTGGCTGGTGGTGCATCAGTTACCGGATCGTTACGAGGCTCAAGGCCGCATCTTTGTGGACACTGACACTGTGCTCAAGCCGTTGCTGCGGGGTTTGGCGCTGCAGCAGGATGGTGCTCAGGACCAGGTACAGTTGATGTTCAAGTACATCCTGAACCGTAACAATCTGGAGAAGATCGCGCGCTTATCCGATCTGGATCTGACGGTAGGCAATGAGCGTGAGTTCGACACGCTGATCGCTGAGCTGGAAGAGTCGATCAAGACCATCAAGCTGGACAAGAAGCAAAACCTCTATCTGCTGAGCTATCAGAGCAGCTCGCCGCAGACGGCCAAGCGGGTGCTGGATGCCACTGTCAGCGTCTTTCAGGAGAATTTTCTGGGTGAATCGCGCACCGAATCGCGTTCTGCCCAGGAGTTTCTGGATCGTGAGATCGCTGAGTACAGTCGGCGCCTGCTGGAAGAAGATCGCAAACTAGCCGACTTCAAGCGTGATAACGCGGGGCTGCTGCCAGGCGAAGCGGGCAGCTATTACGAACGCCTGCAGGCGGAGCGCCGCCAACTGGAAACTGCCGCTCTCGATCTGCGCGAACGCGAAGGCCAATTGCAGGCAGCAACAGCCAAGCTGGCGGGCAGTCAGGGCCGGGCCACAGTGCCCAGCGCTGTTATTGCTACCCGTTTTGATGAGCGTATTGCCAGCCTGCAGGCCCGCCTTGACGATCTGTCGCTGCGGTTTACCGAACAGCATCCGGACATTATCGAGCTGCAGCAGTTGATCAAGGAGCTTGAGCGGCAGCGCCAGCAAGAGCTGGAAAGTGCCGGCAAACGGCTGTCGTCAGCGGCACCAGCGGCGGCTGACAGTGCCTATTACAACGAACTGCAGTTGCTGGTGGCACAGATGGAAGCGGAAGTGGCGTCGCTGCGGATCCGGGTTGCCACCTTTCAGCAGCGGGTAACAGAGCTGGAGGCGGTGATCTCCAAGGTGCCGGAGGTGGAGGCCAACCTGCTGGCGCTGCGTCGCGGTTACGAGATCACCCAAAAGAAGTATGAAGAGCTGCTTAATCGTCGTGAACAGGCATCTACGGCGCAACGTGTTGATGAGCAGCAGGATGGCCTCAAATTCCGCATTATCGATCAGCCGCGGGTGTTGCCCGATCCTGTCGGGCCACCGCGCTTGATGCTGCTGACGGCTGTGCTGGTGGTGGGCCTGGGTGGCGGCCTGGGG
>JAGOCY010000273.1 GCA_017998495.1 Corallincola sp. | reverse complement strand
GCCAGCAGGGTCGGACACACAAAACGCGGACGTTGGATCACTCGCATGGTCTCATCTCCCTTAAAACGACCTTTCGGTCAAAACGGCCGCCGCAACTGCGCCAGCGACCAAAAGTCGGTTCACTCAGTCAGCGGATTCGCTCTGCGGCCGGGCCGAATGGAGCATGTGCAGGGTGATCTTGCGCACCTCCGCCTTGCTCGCCTCGATGTGCGACTTGAGCAGCAGCAGCGCCTCTTCGCTGCGCCGCTGCAGGATCGCCCGCAGGATCTGGCCGTGTTCGCTGTAGGTGGCGCTGACGCGCGCATCCTTGGTGAAGTCGAGGCGGCGGATGATGCGGATGCGCTCGCTCACCTGGGCGTGGATCAGCGCCATCTCGCGGTTGCCGCAGGCCTCGACCAGCATGGTGTGGAAGCGTTCATCCAGCGCCGACACCGTCTGGCCGTCGGTCAGCCGCTCTGCTTCCGGCACCAGCCAGATGCGCTTGAGATCGTCGAGCTGGCTCGGCTCGCGCTCCCGCTCGCACAGCCGGCGCACCGCCGCGCACTCCAGCACCACGCGCAGGTCGTAGAGCTCCTCAAAGGTGCGAAAGTCGAACGGCTTGACCTGCCAGCCGCTGCGAAAATGGACATCGACATAGCCATCGCGCTGCAGCCGGTAGAGCGCCTCGCGCACCGGGGTGCGGCTGGCGGCCATGCGCTCGGCCACGTCGCTCTCGCTGAAGCGGTCGCCGGGCAGCAGGTGAAACTCGAAGATCTCCTGCTTGAGCTGGATGTAGATCCGCTCTGCCAGGTTCTCCGGTCGCTCCTTGCGGCGCAGGCCGCTGGCAACGGGGGGCTTGGACGATGCGCTCATGGCTCTCTCCTGGGGTCGTGACTGCGGACTCAGGCCGGTTCAATCACCAGCAGCGGGTCGCCGGCGCTCACCGGCCGCCCCTGCTGACAGTGCAGGCTGCGCACGGTGCCGGCGACTGGCGCGTGCACCGCGAACTCCATCTTCATCGCCTCGACAATCAGCAGCGGCTCGCCCGCTTCCACCGCCTTGCCGGCCTCCACCAGCAGCTTCCAGATGTTGCCGCTGATGTCGGCGGCCACCACATGGCCATCCAGATCCAGCTCGGCGGCCAGGGCGCTGTCGTTGCTGCTGGCTTCAAAGCCGCCGCTCACCGCCCAGTGGGCCACCTCTTCGGCGAAGGCCTGCTGCTGGCGGGCCTTGAAGGCGTCGATGCTGGCGGCGTTGTCGGCCAGGAACTGCTCATAGGCGGCCAGCTCGAACCACTCCTCGTGGATGTCGATGGTCAGCTTGCCCTCGCGGAACGCCTCGCGCTGGGTGGTCAGCTCGGCCTCGCTGACCGGGTAGAACTGCACCTGATCGAAGAAGCGCAGCAGCCAGGGTTCACCCGCGCTGAACTGCGGGTTCTTGAGGAACTTGTTCCAGATCGGCAGGGTGCGGCCGACCAGCTGATAGCCGCCGGGCGAGTCCATGCCGTAGATGCACATGTAGACGCCACCGATGCCGACCGTGCCCTCGGCGGTGTAGGTGCGCGCCGGGTTGTACTTGGAGGTGAGCAGGCGGTGGCGCGGATCTACAGGCACCGCGCAGGGGGCACCGAGATAGACATCACCGAGGCCGAGCACCATGTAGCGGGCGTCGTAGATGATCTGCTCGACCTCGGCAGTGGAGTCGAGGCCGTTGATGCGGCGGATAAACTCGACGTTGCTCGGCAGCCAGGGGGCGGTGTCGCGCACCGACTGGCGGTAACGGGCCACGGCGTCGAGGGTGGCGGAATCTTCAAAGGCCAGCGGCAGCCGCACCACGCGGGTGGGGATGCGCATCTCGGCCACCGGCGGCAGCTGCTCCTCCAGCGCCAGCAGGGCGTCGATCAGCAGGCGCTGGTGGATCACCCGGCTGTCGTAGTGGATCTGCAGCGAACGCACCCCCGGTGACAGCTCCAGAATGCCGGCGATGGGGTTGGCCTTGAGCGCCTCCATCAGCGCATGGACGCGCAGGCGGAAGCGCAGATCGAGCAGCGTCGGGCCATATTCCAGCAGCAGGTAGCGGTCGCCGGCCTGACGGTAAGCCACCGCCGGCCGCTCGCCGCTGGCGGGCAGCTCGGCGATCACCGTGGCCGATACGGTGGTGGAGGGGGCCAGGCTGGGGGCTGGCTGATGGGGCAGCGCCGGCAGCGGGCTCAAGGCAGCGATGGCGGCGTCCTGGGCCAGCTCCAGCGCCAGGGCCTGATCAAAGCTGAGGCGTTTGAAGCGGATGCGATCACCGGGTTTGACCTGACCAACCTTCCACAGCTCGCCCTTGGCGATGGTTACCGGGCAGACAAAGCCGCCGAGGCTGGGGCCGTCGCGGGTCAGGATCACCGGCATGTCGCCGGTGAAGTTGATGCTGCCGATGGCGTATTCGGTGTCGTGGATGTTGGACGGGTGCAGGCCGGCCTCGCCGCCGTCGGTGCGAGCAAACACCGGCTTGGGGCCATTGAGGCGAATGCCGAGGCGGTTGGAGTTGTAATGCACCTCCCAGCTGCTGGCGAAGAAAGTCGCTACAGATTCGGCGGTGAAATAATCGGGCGCCCCGTGCGGGCCAAGCAGCACGCCGATCTCCCAGTCGCAGGGGTAATCGGGCACCAGCGCGGCGGGGGCGGCAGCGGGCTCATGCACTGGCGCCGGGGTGGTGCAGGCGGCGACACCGGGCTGGCTGAGGGCCAGCATGTCACCGGCGCGCAGCGGCCGGCCGCCATGGCCACCAAACTGGCCGAGGGCAAAGGTGGCACGGCTGCCGAGATAGACCGGCACATCAAAGCCGCCACGCACTGCCAGATAGGTGCGGCAGCCGTGGCTGGCGCGGCCGATGGTCAGCACTTGGCCGGCCTTGACGCTGACCGGCTGCCAGAAGTGCAGTGGCTGCTCATCAAGGGTGGCCGGCGTGGGCGCGCCGGTAAGGGCGATGATGGCATCGCGGTGAAAGCGCAAAGTAGCCCCGATGATGGTGCACTCCAGCCCGGCGGCGCTGTCGTGGTTGCCGACAATGCGGTTAGCGAGGCGGAAGGCGTAGTCATCCATGGGGCCAGAGGGCGGCACGCCAATATCCCAGTAGCCGACGCGGCCGGGGTAATCCTGCACAGTGCTGTAGGTGCCCGGCTGCACCACCTCGACCACCGGGGCGGCGAACTGGAACTGCTCCAGCGCGCGGGTAGATACGGCGCCGCTGACGAAGGTGGGCCAGGCCAGGATCTGGCGCAGGTAGTCGAGGTTGGTGGCGATGCCGGCCAGCCGGGTGGCGGCCAGCGCCTGCTGCAGTTTGGCGATGGCGTCGGCACGGTCGACGCCGTGGACAATCAGCTTGGCCAGCATCGGATCGAAATGGGGGCTGACCTCGGTGCCGGTGGCCACCCAACCGTCGATGCGCACCCCCTCGGGGAACACCACTTCGGTGAGCACACCGGGCGAGGGCTGGAAGTTCTTGACCGGATCTTCGGCGTAGATACGCACCTCAATGGCCGCCCCCTGAGGCACGAACTCGCCGCTCAGATCCGGCGGGTTGCCGGCGGCGGTCTGGATCATCCAGG
>JAGOCY010000272.1 GCA_017998495.1 Corallincola sp. | reverse complement strand
CGATGCTAGTGAGCTGGAGCATGCCGGCTGGTACCGGCTGGATGCGCTGCCGTTGATTGCCCCGCCGGGCACCGTGGCCCGCCGTCTGATCGATCAGGTGATCGCCGGGCAAGCCACAGCACAGCCTTAAAAAAACCGCAGCCATAAAAAAACCCCACCGGAGCGTGGGGTCAGTTTGCGGCTAAGGTACAGGTCCCGTTCTATCGAGCTTCTGTTGTTGTTTTCGCTAGCGGGGCTACTCTAACGCCGCCCCAGATCGGCGGCAAAAACCGATGATCAGAAGTGTGAGATGGCGCACCCGCTGCCGCGGGCGACGGCGGTGCTAGAATGGCCGGCCATTAATGAGGAGCGACCATGACCGAATTGCACAACGACCGCCTGCTGCGCGCCCTGTTGCGTCAACCTGTGGATCGCACGCCGCTGTGGATCATGCGTCAGGCCGGCCGCTATCTGCCGGAATACCGCGCCACCCGCGGTCGCGCCGGCGATTTCATGACCCTGTGTACCACTCCGGAGCTGGCCTGTGAGGTGACCCTGCAGCCGTTGGCGCGTTTCCCGCTCGACGCCGCCATTCTCTTTTCCGACATCCTCACTGTGCCCGATGCCATGGGCTGCGGTCTCCATTTTGAGGCCGGCGAGGGGCCGCGTTTCAGCCGCCCGGTGCGGTCGCAGGCCGATCTGGCGGCGCTGATTGACCCGGACCCTGAAGTCGAACTGCGCTATGTGATGGATGCGGTGCGCCTGATCCGGCGCGAGCTGGGCGGCCGGGTGCCGCTGATCGGTTTCGCCGGCAGCCCGTGGACCCTGGCGACCTACATGGTCGAGGGCGGTAGCAGCAAGAATTTCAGCTTGATCAAAGGGATGATGTACGCGGAGCCGGCTCTGCTGAGCGCCCTGCTGGCGCGCCTGGCACGCTCGGTGACCAGCTATCTCAACGCCCAGATTGCTGCCGGCGCCCAGGCGGTGATGATCTTTGATACCTGGGGTGGGGTGCTGAGCGGCCCGGCCTATCGCGAGTTCAGTCTGCGCTGGATGAGCGAGATTGTCGCCGGCCTGAGCCGCCATGCTGATGGCCGTCAGGTGCCGGTGGTGCTTTTCACCAAAGGTGGTGGCCAGTGGCTGGAGCTGATGGCGGATAGCGGCGCTGATGCCCTTGGCCTTGACTGGACCAGCGACATCGGCGCGGCACGAGCCCGCGTTGGCGAGCGGGTGGCGCTGCAGGGTAATCTCGACCCCAACGTGCTCTATGCCCAGCCCGCGGTGATCGAACGTGAGGTAGCGGCAGTGCTGGCTGGTTTTGGCCACGGCAGCGGCCATGTGTTCAACCTCGGCCATGGCATTCACCCTGATGTGCCGCCGGAGCATGTGGCGGCCTTGGTTGAGGCAGTGCATCGTCTGAGCCCCGCCTACCATCGCTAATAATGACGTTAGCGCTCAGCGAACAGGGCGCTGACCGCCTGTTGCAACTGCGGTAGCAGTTGCTCTGCAAACCACGGCCGGTCGCGCCACCAGTTCTGGTTGCGCGGCGATGGGTGGGGCAGGGCCCACAGCCCCTGTGGCCGTCCCGGCTGCTGCGCCACCGCCTCGGCCAGGGTCAGCCCCGGCAGATAGGCGGCTTGGGCGTAACGGCCCACCGTCACCGTCAGCCGCACCTCGCTGAGTGCTGCGCGCAGCCGGGCGTGCCACAGCGGCGCACATTCGGGGCGTGGCGGTGCATCGCCGCTGCCCGTGCGTCCGGGATAGCAAAAGCCCATGGGCATCAGTGCCAGCCACTGCGGCTGGTAGAACTGCTCGCGGCTCAGCCCCAGCCAGCCTCGTAGCCGGTCGCCGGAGGCATCATCCCAAGGGCGCTGCCGCTGATGGGCTTTCAGCCCTGGTGCCTGGCCAATGATCAACAGGCGAGCGGCCGGATCGAGCTGTACCACCGGCCGCGGTGGCAGTGGTAGCTGGCTGGCGCACAGGCGGCAGCCAGTCACGGCGGCTAGCAATGCTGGCCAGTTGTCGTTCTGGTGCTGACTCATGCCCAAAGGTGCTAATGATGGTGATCAAGATCATGACCTGAGCTGCCGATAAGGCAAGCACAGCCACCACGCGCGGGAGTCTCCCCATGCAGGTCAGTCAGTCGCAGCTCAGCCTTCAGGCCAGCTATCAGCGGGTCAAGGTGGAAGGGCGTTATGAACGCACCGTCAACGGCGCCGCCGCGGAGCGCACCACCCCCAACAATCCCGAAGCCGGCGCCGCGGCCAGCTTGCCCAATGGCCGTCAGCCTGCCGAGGCCTCGGCCAATCCGCGGGCACTGGCGGTAGCTGCCGATCCGGCGCCGCCTGCCTGGGGTCGGCGTGAATCTGAGCCGACACCCGCCACCAACGCCAGCAGTGGCAGCGGTGCGGTGGCCAGTAGCGAACTGGGCGATGGCGATCTCAGCGTGCGTATTGTCCGCCTGATCCTGGAGGCGATGCTCGGTCGTGGTCTGGCGCTGGGCAGTGGCGTTGACGGCGATGCCGATGCCGAGGCGCCGCCAGCGGTTGGTCAGCCGCCTGCTGTCAGCGCTGGCGAGGCGGTGCCGGCTGCGCCGCCAACCGCTAATCAGCCGCAGGTGACCGAGGTGATGGAATTCAGCTATGAAGCCGAGCACAGCCAGTTCATGGCTGAAGGGGCGGTGACCCTGAGTGATGGTCGCGCTTTTAGTTTTAGCCTGGAGCTGACCATGGCCCGTGAGGAGCTGAAGTTCAGCTATAGCCGCACCACCCTGGGGGCGGTTAAAGATCCGCTGGCCCTTAACCTCGGCCTTAAACCGCTGACGGCGACTGGCCGCACCGCCTTTGATCTGGATGGCGATGGCCAGGCCAACGAACAGCTGGCCAGCTTGAGTGGCGCCGCCTGGCTGGCCCGTGATGTCAACGGTGACGGCAAGGTTAACAACGGCAGTGAGCTCTTTGGTCCGCAATCGGGTGATGGTTTCGCCGAGCTGGCAGCGCTGGATGAGGATGGCAACGGGGTGATCGACAGCGGTGACAGCGGCTTTGACTCGCTGCGGCTGTGGCACAGCGACAGCGGTCAGCTGCAGAGCCTCAAGGAGGCAGGCATCGCCGCCCTGTTTGTTGACAGCGTTGCCACCCCGTTCAGCCTGAAAGTGGCTGATGACACTGTTGCTGTGGTGCGTAACAGCGGCGTTTATCTGCGCGACAACGGTGTCGCCGGGGCGCTGCAGCAGATCGATGTGGTGACCTGAAAATTCAAGCTGGCTGAAAACAGCAGCGCCGCCCGAGGGCGGCGCTGTCATGACCAGTTCTAGTGACTGCTTAGAACAGTCGGGCGTTGAGGTCGTAGAAGCGCGAGTCGAACTTGGTGGTTTTGTTGGTGATCGCTTCAATGATGTCGCTGTGACAGAGCTCATTGGCGCGAATACCGACGCAGCGACCACCATGGCCTTCAAGCAGCAGCCGCACCGCATAGTCACCCATGCGGCTGGCCAGTGCCCGGTCAAAGGCGGTGGGGGTGCCACCGCGCTGGATATGGCCGAGGATGGTGGCGCGGGTTTCTAGTCCCAGCTGCTTCTCGATGTGCTTGGCCAGCG
>JAGOCY010000271.1 GCA_017998495.1 Corallincola sp. | reverse complement strand
AAGCGCTGCGCGAAGGCCAGATGGCCAACGGCGAGAAGCCCCGTTATGACGGCAAGTGCCGCGATCACGCCCACGATCACCCGGCCGATGCGCCGCACGTGATTCGTTTCCGCAACCCGACCGAAGGTTCCGTGGTGTTCGATGACCACGTTCGTGGCCGCATCGAGTTCGCCAACACCGAGCTCGACGATCTGATCATTCGCCGTACCGATGGCGCGCCGACCTACAACTTCTGCGTGGTGGTCGATGACTGGGATATGGAGATCACCCACGTGGTGCGTGGCGAAGACCACATCAACAACACCCCGCGCCAGATCAACATCTACAAGGCGCTGAACGCGCCGGTACCGGAGTTTGCCCACGTTTCCATGATCCTGGGTGACGACGGCGCCAAGCTCTCCAAGCGCCACGGTGCAGTCTCCGTGATGCAGTACCGCGATGACGGCTACCTGCCGGAAGCGCTGCTGAACTATCTGGTGCGTCTGGGCTGGTCCCACGGCGATCAGGAGATCTTCACTCTTGATGAGATGATCAAGCTGTTCAGCCTGGATGCCATCTCCAAGTCTGCTTCTGCCTTCAACACCGACAAGCTGCTGTGGCTGAACAACCACTACATGCGCAGCCTGGATCCGGTCTATGTGGCCAAGCATCTGGCCTGGCACATGGAAAACCAGCAGATCGACACCAGCAAGGGCCCGTCGCTGCCAGAGGTTGTGACCCTGCTGGCCGAGCGCTGCAACACCCTGGTCGAGATGGCCGCTCAGAGCCGCTATCTGTTCGAAGAGTACGAAGCGATCGACGAAGCGGCAGCCAAGAAGCATCTGCGCGGCGTCGCTGCCGAGCCGTTGACCCTGGCCAAGGCCAAACTGGCTGCACTGGATAGCTGGACCACCGAAGCGTTGCACGAGCTGATTGAAGCCACTGCTGCCGAGCTGGGTCAGGGCATGGGCAAGGTCGGCATGCCGCTGCGCGTGGCCGTGACCGGTCTCGGTCAGTCTCCCGGTATCGACGCCGTGATGGCGCTGGTGGGTAAAGAGCGCGTACTGGCTCGTATCGACCGCGCACTGGCTTACATCGAAGCCCGCATGGCTGCCGAGTAAGTTCTGCCAAGGTGGCAGGCGAGGGAATAACCCAACTCTGCCACATGCTGAATAGAAAAAATCCGAAACCACTGGTTTCGGATTTTTTTATGGCCAGCGCACAGGCCGAGAATATTTTGGGATAAAAAAATGCCAGTCAGCTGACTGGTATTTTTATGGCTATGTCCCAATTACGTGCTGCATGGGGTGCCCCAGCGCCTCATGCAAACACGCTTTGATATTTACGCCCCTCCCGTAACGATCCAGCATCCTGCGCCAACCCAAATAATTCATCAGGTAGTGCGTCGCCACACCATGGAACCGCTCCATCCACTCTTTCAACCGATGGTGATACCCGTTCACGTGCTGGATGTGATACGCACCGACCACCCGTTCGCCCTGGCGATTGCGCACTACCTGATGGGTGACGCCCTGCGCTTGGCTAAAACTGGCATACACACCCGCACCATCGCTACACAGCACCGCATCCGGTGACACCAGCGGCGTCAAGACCGCGATGACCGCCTCGGCATTTATCTTCTCCAGCTGAAAATCCGCATGGTGGCCTGCCCTGTCTTGCACCACCATCACAGGGATGTAATCCGACCTGGTTCCACGAGTTCGACCTTTACCACCGCGATGACGTGCCGGACGCGGCAGCCCCCGTTGCCCCTTGAACGATTCAAGGAAGAAGGTCTCGTCTACCTCAACGATGCCCTCTTCCTGTGTGGCTTGATGGCCTGCCATGGCACGCAAGAAGCGGTGACGCCAGAGGAAGGCGGTGTTTTTGCTGACCCCACAGCGCCGCGCTGCCTGGCGGACGGTCAGCCCTTCGATGAGGGCTTGCGCGTAGTCTTCCCAGCACTGTGCTTTACGCAACCGGGCCAGAGGCGTCTTGGTGAGGATGGAGCTGGTGCGCAGACATTGTTTGCAACGGTAGCGGCGCAGTCCCCGACTCCATCCCCAAGGCGCCAGCTGGGTAACATCGGCCTGACAATGTGGGCAGCCACTGCATGCCGGTAACTGAGTATTGAGTGAGGTAATGGTGTGGGGTGCAGTGAGTTCCTGCTGAGCAACACGGCGCTGGCGCAGGGTTAACTGGGGAAAGAGGGACAACAGGTGTTGAAAGGCTGGGGTATCCATGATGGTAGACCTCAAGGTGATGGCCTACGTCAAGATTAGCCTTTCAACACGTAATTGGGACATAGCCATTTTTATTGGGGCAGAGTGCCCCTTAGTGGCTGTCGACCCAGACGAACTTGAGCACAAACAGCAGGGCGACCACCAGCACGCAGGGGTTGATCTCGCGCCAGCGGCCGGTGCCTGCTTTCATCACGCAGTAGGAGATAAAGCCGACGGCGATCCCCTCGGTGATGGAGAAGCTGAACGGCATCATCACCGCGGTCATGAAGGCCGGTACCGCTTCGGTCAGATCTTCCCACTTGACCCGGGTCAGCTCGGAGCACATCAGTACGCCCACATAGATAAGAGCGCCAGCAGCGGCATAGGCTGGCACCATGGCGGCAACCGGGGAGAAGAAGATGGCCAGCAGGAACAGGATGCCCGCGATGATGGCGGTCAGACCGGTGCGGCCGCCGACGGCGACGCCGGAGCTGCTCTCGATAAAGGCGGTGACCGAGGAGGTGCCCATGAAAGCGCCGCCGACGGAGCTGACGCTATCGACCATCAGCGCTTGCTTCATGCGCGGGAAGTGGCCGCGATCATCGGCCAGCTTGGCGCGGTTGGTGACGCCAATCAGGGTGCCGGAGGAGTCGAACAGGTTGACCAGCATAAAGGAGAAGATGATCCCGGCCAGGCTGATGTCGAGCGAACCCATCAGATCCAGCTGACCGAATACCGGTTCGATGCTGGGGGGCATGGAGACAAAGCCCTTGAAGGTGACATCACCAAACAGCCAGCCGAGGGTGGTGGTGACCACGATGGCGATCAGCACGGCGGAGTGAACGCCACGGGCAGAGAAGATGCAGATCAGGAAGAAACCGAGCAGACCCAGCAGGCAGGGCAGGGAGGTGAGGTTGCCCACGGTCACCATGGTGGCGGGGCTGGCGACCACGATACCGGCGTTGTGCAGGCCGAGCAGGGCGATCAGCAGACCGATACCGGCGGTGATGCCAACCCGCAGGGTGAGCGGGATGTTGCCGATCAGCCAATAACGCACCCGCAGCAGGGTGAGGATCAACAGACCCATGGCGCCCCAGAAGATGGTGCCCATGCCCACTTGCCAAGAGTAGCCCATACCCGCGACCACCACGAAGGCGAAGAAGGCGTTGAGGCCCATGGCGGGAGCCAGCGCGATCGGCAGGTTGGCCAACAGGCCCATCAGGATGCTGCCGATACCGGCGATCAGGCAGGTGGTGACGAACACGGCCTGGGTGTCCATGCCCGCCGCAGAGAGGATCTGCGGGTTGACGAACACGATGTAGACCATGGTCAGGAAGGTGGTGATGCCGGCGATCACTTCGGTGCGGGCGGTAGTGCCAT
>JAGOCY010000270.1 GCA_017998495.1 Corallincola sp. | reverse complement strand
CAAGAATCCACAACCAAAATCGCTGACCTTGACCCGATAACTTTCGTAGCGGGTGTAAGGGCGGCTATCACTGGCACCGCCGCTGCCGCCGATGGAGAAGCTGGAGGCGAAGCTCAGTTCCACCCCGGTGAGCAGGCCCAGGCTGCTGTCAAAACCATCAAACAACAGGTTGCCACTGCGATTGGTCGCATTGGTGTTACTGCCACCATAGGAGTAACCATAGGTATTACCACTGGTGCTCAGGCTAAAACTCTGAGTTTGCTGAATGAGGCCGGCATGGGCCAGGGACGGGGCAAGCATCAGGGCGGCAAGGCTCAAGATGCGGCAAACTGCGCCTTTGAACATCGACATCTACTCCAGGGAGGGGCGCCAAGCGCCTGCAGGGTGTTGTTGTTATGGCCGCTGGCACCAGTCCCGGGCATGGCGGCGAAAAGACCCTGCAAAATAAAGGCCTAATCACAACCAACTGATTTGTATGGAACCAACTTGCGGGCAGCGCTTCGGCTGTAAATATCTGTGACGCCCCAGTTACTCATCATTTACCTTTTAGCAACAGCGTTCTGTGACCACTGCGACCCCTCGCCCGATCCCGGCTGGCTATACTTTTCATCACCTTAGCCAGGTGTGAGGCGCCATGAAACGCTGGTTGTTGCCGATCCTCACCCTGCTGTTGCTGCTGTTTCTGACCAGCCTGCCGTCGTTGCATGCCATTGCCGCCGGGGTGGCGATCTTCCTGTTTGGCATGCTCACTCTGGAAGAAGGGTTCAAGGCGCTGACTGGCGGCACGCTGGAGCGGCTACTGGCGCTCTCCACCGCCAGTTACCGCCGTGCCTTACTGTTCGGCACCCTGTTTACCGCCATCACTCAGTCCAGTTCGCTGGTATCGCTGATCACCATCTCCTTTGTCAGTGCCGGGCTGATCTCGCTGGCCGCTGGCATCGGCATCATCTTTGGCGCCAACCTCGGCACCACCACCGGTGCCTGGCTGATGGCCGGTTTTGGTCTCAAGGTCGATATCGCCGCCTTTGCCATGCCGCTGCTGGCCCTCGGGGTGTTTCTGGCGTTGCAAAAGGCCAAACGCGCGCGTGGCCTGGGGCTGGTGATCACCGGCACTGGCCTGCTGTTTCTCGGCATTCATTACATGAAAGAGGGGTTCGAGCAGTTCAGCGCGGTCACCGATCTCAGCCATCTGGCCATGGGGGGCATCAAAGGGCTGCTGATCTACTGCCTGGCGGGGATCATCATCACCGTGGTGATGCAATCGAGCCATGCCACCCTGCTACTGGTGATCAATGCCCTAGCGGTGGGCCAACTCAGTTTCGATAACGCCCTGGCTCTCTGCATCGGCAGCAATGTGGGCACTACCCTGACCGCGCTGATCAGTGCCATTAGCGCCAACAGCGCCGGACGCCGGCTGGCCTCGGCCCATATCTTGTTCAATCTAACCACCGGGGTGGTGGCCCTGCTGCTGATCGAGCCGCTGGCACTAACGGTCAAGTGGCTGGCGTCGGTACTTGGCTTCGGCAGTGACTTGCCGCTGCAACTGGCGCTGTTTCACACCCTGTTTAATGGCCTGGGGGTGATGCTCTTTAGCCCGCTGCTAGGGCCGCTGGTGCAACTGCTGGAACGGTTGTTCCGGCGCGAGGAGCAGCGCAGCAGCCTGGCGCTGGCAGCCAATCGTAGCGATCAACGCCAAACCGCCACCCGCCCCCGCTACCTCGGCAGCGCGGCCCTGCTTCATGCCGACACCGCCCTACAGGCGCTGATCCTGGAGATGCGCCACCTGTTCGATAACGCCATCGGTGTGATCACCCATGGCCTGTTCCTCCACCGCCGGCTGGTGGAATCGGAATATGAGCTGGCCAAGGTGGTGCGCCGGACCCCGGTCACCGATCAGTTCACGCCGCTGGATGAGCTGTACGGCCGCTACATCCGCGATCTCTATGCCGCCATTGTCGCCTTTGCCGCCCGCGCCCAGGCCCAGCTGAGCAGCGATCAGCACAACGAGCTCTTTGCCCTGAAAAGCGCCAGCCGCGATCTGGTCAATGCCATCAAGGATGTGAAGCACCTGCAGAAAAATCTGGTGCGTTACAGCAGCAGTGACAATAGCTGGATCGCCGAGCAATACCTGCAGATCCGCGTGCGGCTGGCAGCCCTGCTGCGCGCCATCAGCCGGCTGGAGGAGGATCGCGAAGAACCGGCGCTGCTCCTCAGCCGGCTACGGCTGCAGCAGGAGCGCGACGATATTCTCAAAAATGGGGTGCTCGACGGGCTGATCCGCGATCAGCGCATCACCAGCGAGATGACCGCATCACTGCTCAACGACAGCCACTATGTGGCCAGTATCAGCAGCCATCTGATCGGCGTTGCTGAACTGCTGCTAACCACCAGCAGCGCCGGCCACCCGACTTTTACCCGCGAATTGAGCCTGGAACCTGAAGAGATGGCGCCACTGCTGGATGACGTGGCGCCCCAGCCATCACCGGAGAAGCAACCATGACGCTGTTGAGCCGCCTGCGCCGCGCTATGGCCAGGCTTAACCTGCTGTTGGATGAGCAGGAGACCCTGAACCGCCGTCAGCTGCAGGAGATCCGCGACAAGGCGCGCAAGCTGAAAAAGCGCTGCCAAGAACTGGCGGCGCTGCTGGCCGACATGGAGGAAAGCGCCGCCCGGCAGGCGCTGGCTCAGGACTATGAACTGGCGCTGGCCCTGCGCCGTAAAGCCCACGACAAGTACCATCACCTCAAGCAGCGGCGCCAGCGCTAAGCCGGCCCGCTGGCGCCAGCCCTTAATGGCGGCTGGCGGTCGCCTCGGGCAGACGTAACCCCAATGCCAGCACCAGCCCCAATACGGCCAACGCGGCCACATAATGGGATGGCGCCAGAGGGTCGCTTTTCATCCACAGGCTGAGCACCACCGGCGTCAGACCACCGAAAATGGCATATGCGACGTTGTAGGAGAACGACAAGCCGCTGAAACGCAACGCTGGCGGGAAGGCACGCACCAGCACAAAGGGGATCGCCCCTACCACCCCGACAAATAACGCCGTCACCACATAAGCCTGCTGCCAGCCCGCAGCCGGCAAGCCGTGGTAGAACCAGATGCTGGAGGCAAACAGGCCACAGCTACCCAGTGCCAGCGCCGCACGCACACCGATACGATCGGTCAGCCAGCCAAACAGCAGGCAGCCGAAGGTTAATGCCAGGGTCGCCAGACTGTTGGCCGCCAGCGCCTCAGCCTGGGGGATGGCAAATTTGCTCTGCAGATAGGTGGGGGTGATCAGAATCACCACCACAATGGCGGCCGACAGTACCCAGGTAAACAGCATCGACAGCGCCACCCGGCGCGGGTGACAACGCAAAATGGTTTTGACCGGCAGCTCAGTGGCCAGCCGCTGCTCGGCCTGCATGTCGCGGAATACCGGCGTCTCCTCCAGATAACGGCGCAGATAGACCGAGACGAGGCCAAACACCCCACCCAGAATGAAGGGGATGCGCCAGCCGTAGAGGTCCATCTCCTCTGGGGTAAAGTAGCGATGGCTGGCGCCGGCGATCAGCGAGCCAAGCAGGATGCCGCCGGTCAG
>JAGOCY010000011.1:5646-12699 GCA_017998495.1 Corallincola sp. | reverse complement strand
CACTATCATTATGTGGTGCATCTCTACACCGGCAGTGGCTCGATCGCATCCTCACCAGCGCGGGTGGAACTTAACCTGCAGGGTCAGCCACAGCTGTTTACCCCACCGGCCGGCACCCCAAACGAATACTGGCACGTGTTTACCCTGGTGGTGGATGAGCAGGGCGAGGTTGGCCTGATGGCGCAGCAGCGCTGGCTCGATGACGCCGGCTACGGCCAGCTGCTAACGGCAGCACCTCAACCAGCACCCTAGCGCTGGTGAGTGACCTCGGTCCCGGTTGATGGAAGTCATTGCCCTGACGATGGCCGCTACGGCATAGTGGTGGCCGTCGCAGGGAAGCGTCGAAGGATCTCAGCCGCAATGGCTGGTCACCGCCTTTCCTGTGCAGAGCGGATCATCCCTGAGTGGTCCAGTAGTCCTCACACGGAGAGAAGAGATGGAGTTCAGCAAGACGATGCTGGTTGCTGCCCTGGCGTTGGCCGCGGCAGCTTGTGGTGGTGGCGGCGATAACAGCAGCCCCGAACCGGTCAGCAGTTTCAGTGTTGGCGGCACCGTCAGCGGCCTGGATGGCAGCGTGGCGATCAGTGTCAACGGTGGCACCCCGCAATCAATCAACACCAATGGCGCCTTCAGCCTGGCCAGCGACTATGCCGATGGCACTACCCTCAGCCTTAGCCTCAGCGACCAGCCTTTTACCCAGCGCTGCAGTCTGAGCAGTAGCAGCCTGACCATCAACGGCGCCGATATCAGCGATCTGATGGTGAGCTGCAGCAATGTGGGCTCGCTCAGTGGCAGCGTCGCCCACTATCACACCGGTGCCCCGGTGGCCGGAGCCAGCCTGACCCTCTATGCCAGCGTCGATGGCGTGCCTCAGGTGGTCGCCACCGGCACCGCCGACCAGGACGGCCAGTTCACCATCAATGCCACCGGCATCAGCAGCGACTTCCAGCTGGTGGCCAGCGCTGGCGGCTATGTGTTGGATCAGCAGCCGCTAGCCAACAGCGAGCAGTCCCAGCAGATGAGCGCCCAGCTGCAGCTGCTGCCGATCGACAGCCTGACCAGCGGTCAGGCGACTCAGCCACTGGCGGTCACCATCGATGGCCTGGATGTGGTCAGCCTGCCCGCCAACAGCCTGGCCGACAGCGACGGCCAGCTCTGGAGTGGCCCGGTCAGTGTTGAAGTAGGGGTGATCGACCCGTCCGCCGATCCGGGGTTGATGCCGGGTGACTACCGCGCCATCGCCGAAGATGGCGACACGCCACGCTATATCGAGTCCTTCGGTGCGCTGTCGGTGGTGCTCAGCGATGGTGCCGGCAACCCGCTGCAGCTGGCTGCTGGCGCTCAGGCCACCATCCGCATTCCGCTGGCGGCACGCCTTGATGGCACCGCCATGAGCGCGGAGATCCCGCTGTACTGGTTCGATGAAGGGCGAGGCCTGTGGATCGAAGAGGGGCGAGCGACGCTGGAAAATGACGACAACGGCTACTACTACCAAGGGCAGGTCAGCCACTTCACGGTGTGGAACGCCGATGACTATATCAACACCGTCACCATCACCGGTTGCGTGCGTAACGATGGCCAGCCGGTGGCCGGTGCCCAGGTGATGGGCGAAGGTCAGAACTATATCGGCCGCAGCACCACCATCAGCGACAGCCAGGGCAACTTCAGTCTGCCGGTGCGGGTCAGCTCGTCAGTACTGATCAACGCCATTCAGGGCAGCCAGTCCAACACCCGGGTCGTGACCTCGCCGGAAAGTGGCACCCTGGCCATCCCCCAGTGTCTGGAGCTGCAGCCCGCCGCCGCCACTGTGCGTCTGAGCTGGGGGGCAGAGCCGCGTGATCTGGACAGCCACCTGCTCGGTAACGTCGACGGTAGCGGCTTTGAGCTCTACTTCGGCAACGAGAGCATCCTCGTCGGCGACCAGCTGTTCAACCTAGATGTGGACAACACCAGCGGCTATGGCCCTGAAATGATCACCATGCCCGGTTTGCCCAATGGCGGCAGCTTCCACTATGTGGTCCACCGCTATGCCGGCTTTGGCACCATCGCCTCATCGCCCGCCCGCGTCGAACTTAACCTGCAGGGTCGCACCCGGGTGTTCACCCCGCCGGCTGGCGACGCCGATGAGTACTGGCATGTGTTCTCCATCGCCGTCGATAACAACGGCCAGGCCACCCTGACCGAGCAACAGCAGTGGCTCAGCGATGACGGCTATGCGCAGCTGAAAGTGGACATGGGTGCCCCTGTCCGGCGCACGCTGGCCCGCCAGCCAGCCTACAAGCAGCGCTAAGCAGCGGTCTGTCACAGCAGCGGCGATGACAGCAGGCTAAGCTGCTGTCATCGCCTTTTTCGTGTGGGGGCGGCCGATGCAGGCCAACGCCGATCTCTCCCTGGTCGCCATCATTGGCATCACCGAATGCGTCAAAGCGGTGGTGTGGAGCGCCCATCGCATCAACCTGCTGGCCCTCAACGCCCTGTTGCTGTCGCGCAAGTCAGGCAGCGATGCAGTGGGCTTTGCCGTGGTGTCCACCGAACTACGCGCCTTCAGTCAGCAGCTGTCACAACAGATGAACCGCCTGCACCAGCTGTCGGCCGCCAGCCTCGAGCAGATCTCGGCGGCGCTCAAACGCCGTCATCTGCAGCAGTTGCTGGCCCGCGCCGATGGCCACGGTCGCCAGTCACTGCAACAGCCGCTGGCGCGCATGGCCGCCTCGGAACAGGCCTTTGCCGACGAAGCTAGCGGACGCAGCAAACAGCTGGGCGCGGTGCTCGAAGACGCCAACCAGCACTGCCTGTATGGCGATGTGATCGCCCGCTTTGCCAAGATTGAAGCGGCTTACGGCGGCGAACTGCGCAGCCATCTGGGTGAGATCGCCAATGAATTTACTGCGCTGGTGGCCGACGTGCTGCCAGAGATCGAACGGTTACGACGGATGAGCGCAAGGAGCAGCCGGTGAAGAAAGCGCAATGCATCTTTCAACAGGGTGACCACCGCTGGCTGGTGATCGCCCGCGACCCGGAAAAACCCAATCTGCTGATCGACACCAATGAGTATCTGGTCAGCAGCGGCAACCAGTCGCTGCTCACCGATCCCGGCGGCATGGAGATCTTTCCGGCGGTGTTTGCCGCGCTCGCTGCTCACACCGATCCGCGCACCATCGAGGCGCTGTTTGCCAGCCATCAAGACCCCGACATCATCTCGTCACTGGCGCTGTGGCTGGAACTCAACCCGGAGATGAAGTGCTACCTCTCCTGGCTATGGGGCAGTTTTGTGCCCCATTTCGGCGGCAAGGAGAGCACCTTTATCAACCTGCCTGACGAAGGGGCGGCGATCCGTGTCGGCGAGCTGCAGCTGCAGGCCATTCCGGCCCATTACCTCCACTCCTCGGGCAATTTCAACCTCTATGATCCAGTCGCCCGCCTGCTCTTCTCCGGCGACGTCGGCGCCGCCTTGCTGCCGCTGGATGCCGAACTCTATGTGAAGAGCTTTGACCAGCACATCAAACATGCCGAGGGCTTCCACCGCCGCTGGATGGGCTCCAACGAGGCCAAACGCGACTGGTGCGAACGGGTCAGCAAGCTGGATATCGAACAGATGTGCCCGCAACACGGGGCGATCTACCGTGGTGCCGACGTGATGCGCTTTATCAACTGGTTCGACGAACTTAAAGTGGGTTCGGCTATTCCCGCCCGAGTCTAAGACTGACCATGACCATTCGCATTAACCATGTCGCCCTGTGGTGCGCCGACCTTGAGGCCCAGCGCGCCTTCTACCAGCGCTATTTTGCTGCGGAGGCCGGCGACCACTACCACAACCCGGCCAAGGGTTTTACCAGCTATTTCCTTAAGCTGGGCGACGGCGCTCGGCTGGAGCTGATGGCCCACGTCGACATCCCGCCCCGCCTTGATCCGCAGCAGCAGACCCTGGGGCTGACCCATCTGGCCCTGTCGCTCGGCTCACAGCCTGCCGTCGATGCCCTGTGCGCCCAGATGCAGGCCGACGGCCTGGCGATCCTCGACGGCCCGCGCTGGACCGGGGATGGCTATTACGAGTTTGTGGTGGTGGATCCTGAGGGGAATCGGTTGGAGGTGACGATTTAGGGCCACTGCGTGGTGGCCTGCTGGCCACGGCCAGACCGTCGAGCCAGATCCTCTGGCTCCCTCCTTTGGCAAAGGAGGGTGGGGTGGATTTTCTCAAGATGCCACTGCGTGGCAGGCGTTTGAATGCCGCTGCGCGGCAGCGAGATGCGCCTGCGGCGCAGGCAATGCCACTGCGTGGCAGCAGATGGAGGGGTGCCGCCCCCTCCACGACGGGCAAGGAGGCCGTTTCCGCACGGCCTCCCTGCACTCTCCGGCGGCCCGGTAGAGCAGCGCTAGTGAGAACAGTGGCCTGTTCCGGTGCCGCTGTCAGGCCGCTCGACGGCACTTCCCTGTGCCGGGCTCGCTCTCGGCAACCTCCTGTTGCCTCGACCTGCCAGCCGCACCAAGGTTGGTGTTAGCTGAACGGTGATCGCAGCACTGCTCAAACGGGTGGCAGAGATAAGCGGTATCAGCGCCGGCTCTACCCTGCACCCGGCTGGAAGTAGGTGAGTTGGCGCAGTGCGGGTGGTGATCGAGAGGGGAAGTTAGGCCCTGCCCCTAGCGGTTGGGATTGGCTGTCCTGGCTGTCCAAGGAGTTTGGTGATCAAGGGGTGGGATTGGAGGACGGTGCTGCTGGCGGTTGGGGTGGATATCCTTGATCTGCCCGTTCTGTACCAAAGACAGCCTCAAAACGGATTCATCAGGTCAGCATCAAAGCGCAGCCCCTGCAACTGGTGAGCTTCGATCAGCTCCTTAAAGGCATGCGAAGCAAAGACCAAACCAGCGCCCGCCAGCTTGGATTTGAACACCAGTTTGGTTGCGATGTCGTCAGGCTCGAATGCCAGGGTGGCGATGCCATCTTCGTAGCCATCGACGTACTGGGTTTCCGTCAAGCCCATGTCCTCTTTGCCCCAAGTCAGGCAGTTGAATACGAACATCGATTCAAGGTCTACAGTGATCGGCAGAAACTCGCCCTGACCGCTGAGCTGTTCTCCAAGTGCGTAGTACGCCCGCAAGTTGAGCAACAGACAGCCTGAACCCCACAGACAGATATCCGGCTTTTCGCGGCTAGTGACAGATCGCTTCATCCAGTGGTCAGTGACCGATCCCCAATAGCTGGCCATCGGCTCATTTTGATGTGGCCGCAGGAATAGCCGTTCCAGCATGCCATCACCTCCACCAAGCTGTTTGGCTAATTCGCTAATGGTAATTGACGAGCCGTAAAAACGGTCTGGCACTTCTTTGAGCAAGTAGACGTCACTCATGAGTTGCCACTCCTCTGCGGGTCTTTAGGCTGAACAATCTCGCTGGGGTAGCCACCGAGCCTCAGTTTCAGTTTGACGACTCTCAATCGCTGTCTGACTACGTTTTCTGGCAACAAAGTGGCGCCGAAGAGCCGCCAGATCCACATCTCATAGTTGTGTCTGTGGATCTCGCGATGCGCAGGTGACTCTGGCGTCGCCCAATGCCCTTTGTCGGCCTTGGAGCGTGGCAGCCACACCCCGTTGATGGCATCGTTAATGCCGATGCCATGCATGTGCAGCCCGAGTCTCGCTTGTTCCATGGCCTCAGGCATGAAACGTCCTTTTCCAGCAATGATGTGGTGCGGGTCATGGTCGCGGCTCGGCTTCGGCTCGCCAACAGCGGTCAGGTGACGGGCAAGCACCCTGGCTGGATGATGAGGTTCGGCCTGCAGTTCATCCTTTGTCTTTTGCTTAGAGGCTTTCCGGTAATCTTCCAGGCTTCTCTGTAGCCCCGCCTGGGTCGAGATGCGGAGGCGCTCGCGCTGCAGATGTTGCCAGTCACGGTCCAGCTTGGCCCGTGCTTTGGCGATCTCACTGGGTTGACCCGTGGCTTTCGCCAACTTGGTTTTCTCGTAGTGGTAGGCATTGGCCTGTTCTTCAAACCGGTGGATGGCCAGCTCCAGTGCTGTCGGGTTAGATGGCCGGGGCGAAGGAATAATAGGCGGGGGTGACACTACCTGTCTCATGACGCACTCCTTGCGTTGGGTGCCGAAAATCTAGCACGCCAGGCTTTGAGATCAACGGGCGATATCAAACAACGCTCAAAAATGATCTAAGAATGCGGCTGCGCCGCAGCGGAGAGGATGACCCGAGGACATCCATTCGGAGAACAGCAGCAGCGCAGTATTCCCCACCCCTTGATCACCACCCGCACCGCGCTCGCTGACGCACGGCCAGCCGGGTGTAGGGGTTGAGTCGCCTGGACGGCGACGAAAGCCACTAAGGCACATGGATGTGGCTTTGTGGCGACCCCGAAGTCCGGCATAACGGACAACGGTTGTCGATGGTGGTGATCTCGGGGGCCGCCGGAGGGTGCAGGGAGGCCGTGCGGAAACGGCCTTCCTGCCCGTCGCGCGGGCGCGGAAGCCCGCATCCGGGCGGCGCAGCCGCAATCCCGCACCGCAGGTGCATCTGCCAACGCAGTTGGCATTCCGGCTCTACGCCGCAGGCGAAACGCCCAACGCAGTTGGCACCCAACCAGCCGCCGCGCAGCGGCAACTACCTACCCGCCAAGCCGGGCGAGCAAACGATCAAAGCCGCGATAGCCCAGCGCCTCGGCCAGATGATGGCGCTGGATCTCGGCACTGGCGGCCAGATCGGCGATGGTGCGGGCCACCCGCAGCAAACGATGGTGGGCGCGGGCGGAGAGCCCCAGCCGCTCCACTGCCTGCTCCAGAAACAGGCTGTCGGCGGTTTGCAGGTGGCAGTGGCGCTGCAGGGCGCGGCCATGCAGGGCGGCGTTGCTGTGGCCCTGGCGCTGCTCAGCGCGCTGACGGGCGGTAACCACCCGCTGGCGTACGGTGGCCGAGTCTTCACCGCCTTCGCCGGTGGTCAGCACTCCTGGTGGCAGGCGCGGCACTTCCACCGTCAGATCAAAACGGTCGAGAAAGGGGCCGGACAGCTTGCCCAGATAGCGGCGGATCTGCTCGGGGCTGGAGCGCATCTGGGC
>JAGOCY010000011.1:0-5546 GCA_017998495.1 Corallincola sp. | reverse complement strand
CGCAGCGAGCCATCCAGCGCCAGCTCGGCGGCGAACTCCCACTGCTCCAGCGCGGCCGGCGGGATCAGCTCCTGAGCGGCGAGAATGCCGAGGGCGATGGGCAGATCGAAGCGCCCTCCCTCTTTGGGCAGATCGGCCGGGGCCAGATTGACGGTGATACGCCGCGCTGGAAATTCAAAACCGGCATTGAGCAGGGCGCTGCGCACCCGTTCGCGAGCCTCGCGCACCGAGGCTTCGGGCAGGCCGACCAGGGTAAAGCAGGGCAGGCCGGGGGCCAGATCCACTTCGATGGTGATGAGCGGGGCATCAATGCCGAGCAGCGCTCGGCTGAACACGCGGGCGATCGGCATGGCAACTCCCTTTGCGCAAAGCCGGATGGACGTCTGCAGTGTAGGCGCAGGCGGCGGGTCACAGTCGTCTGGCTGGTCACACTTTGCTCAATTGCCTTGCTCCAGTGCCAGCAGCGCCGCCTTCAGTGGCAGGCCACCGGCATAACCGGTGAGCTGGCCATTGCTGCCGATCACCCGATGGCAGGGGATGAGGATGGCGATCGGATTGGCGCCATTGGCGGCACCCACGGCGCGCACCGCCCGCGGCCGGCCGATGGACGCGGCCTGCTGGCCATAGCTGCGGGTCTGGCCATAGGGGATGGCCAGTAGTGCTCGCCACACCTGCTGCTGAAAGGCGGTTCCCGCTGGCGCCAGCGGCCAGTCGAAGTGGTGGCGCCGGCCGGCGAAATAGTGGTCGAGCTGCTGGCGCAAGCCGCTAAATGGCTGGGGCTGCAACCGCCAGTGGTCAGCCGGGGCCGCGCTGGGACTGACAAAGGCCAGCTGGCGCAGGCCGGCACCATCGCCGGCCAGCAGCAGTGGCCCCAAGGGGCTGTCATGCAGGCAGTAATCCATCAGCAGGGTTCTCCATCGCTAAGGGGGCCATGGCTGTAGCTCTGCCACAGGTAGACGGCGGCATAGCTGCGCCACGGGCGCCAGCGCTGGCCATGTTCCGCCAATGCCCGGGCGCTGATGCCCTCGGGCCCCCAGATGGCGGCCTTGCGCAGGCCGAGGTCGCCCACCGGCAGCTCGTCCGGTTCCGCGCAGCCGCGCAGGGCCAGATAGCTGGCGCTCCAGTCGCCGATCCCCGGTAGCTGGCACAGCGCCTGATGCAGTCGCTCACTGCCCTGTTCGGCATTGAGCGGCAGCGCGCCGCTGGCCACCGCCGCCGCCAGCTGGCGCAGGGTCTCGACCCGTTTATTGGTCAGCCCCAGGCCATCAAGGTTGCCTTCGGCAATCGCCTCCGGGGTAGGGAACAGCCAGCCGGGCTGCTCAGCCGCGGCCTGCGGCAGGGGTTGCCCCAGCCGCTGCACCAGTCGCCGGCACAGGGTGATCGCCGCCTTGACGCTCACCTGCTGGCCGATCACGGTGCGCACCGCCTGCTCGAACGGGTCAAAGGCCGCCGGCAGGCGCAGCCCCGGCCAGCGCTGCAGCAGGGGCTGCAACAGCGGATCGCGCGCCAGCCAGTCGCTGATCAGCTGCGGCTCGCTGTCGAGATCAAACTGGCGGCGCAGCCGGGCCACCAGCGGGCCGATGGCGATGGTGGCGGCGCAGTCGAGGGTCAGCTCCAGCGCATCCTCGTTGGTCAGCGGGCGCAACCGCAACCAGCCGTGGCCGCCGGCGTGGCGATAGCTGCGGCAGTAGCCCTGCTCATTCAGCCGCTCGATCTCGGGGATCAGCCGCAGCTGCAGGTGGTCGACAAACTGCTGCCAGTGCAAAGGCGGGCGGTAGCGCAGCAGCAGACGTAACCCGAGCCCGGTGCTGTGACTACGGCGCAGCTGGCTGGGCGGGCGACCGTAGCAACGCTCAAAGGCGGCGTTGAAGCGGCGCAGGCTGCCATAACCGGCGGCCGCGGCCACGGCGGTCATTGCCAGTCCGCTGTCATCCAGCAGCTGCTTGGCCAGCTGCAAGCGGCGGGTTTGAGCCACCGCCAGCGGCGAGGCGCCGACGTGGCGTTCAAACAGTTTGCGCAGATAGCGCTCGCCAATCCCCAGCCGCGCGGCCAGTGCCGTCAGCGGCGCGCCATCCAGCGCCCCTTCGGCGATCAGGCGCAACGCCCGCTGGACGCTGACATCCACCCCCTGCCAGGCCGCTGAGCCCGGTGCTGTCTCGGGCCGGCAGCGCAGACAGGGGCGAAAACCGGCGGCCTCGGCCGCGGCGGCGCTGGGGTAGAAGCGGACATTCTCTGGCTTGGGTGGCGGCACCGGGCAGACCGGCCGGCAGTAGACACCAGTGGTGACCACCGCCACAAAGAAACGGCCGTCAAAGCGCCGATCGCGGCTGAGGCGGGCCTGTTCACAGATGGCGGGATCGAGGCTGGCAACCATGGCTAAGACCGCAACGAGAGTTGCCCTCACCTTAGTCAGCTGCCGACCTTCTGTCTCGCCACATTCGGCCCTTAAGGCCCGCCGTTGAGCGCCGCCAGCAGGGCAGAGAAGGCCTCATCTTGCGGGTTGGTGAGGGTGAAATGGTCGCCGCTGACGGTGACCAGCCGAGTCTGGGGCGACAGGCGCTGATAACTCTCGGCCTGAGCGAGGGGCACGATGCGGTCGCGGTCGCCGAGGATCAGGCTGACGGCGGCGGCCGCCGGCCCCATCGCCAGCGGCGAGGTTTCGGCCAGACGCTCTGGGGTTGCCGGCCGCTGGCCAACCAGCGCGGCAATAGGGCGGCCACAGCTGGGGTTCTGCTGCGGGTAGTTGGCCAGATCGGTGATCGCCGCCAGCCCCACCGCCGTTGCCGGCACTACCGGTTGCGGCCGGTAAAGCACACTGTGTGGCGGCAACTGGTTGCGACTGGCGGCCCACAGCGCCAAATGGCCACCGGCGCTATGCCCCACCACCGCCAGCCGGCTCAGATCGAGGTTGTAGGTGGCGGCCAGCATCGGCGTGAAGTCGATGGCGGCGGCGATATCGTCGAAGGTACCGGGCCAGCCACCACCGCTGCTGTCGGTGCTGCGGTACTCGAGGTTGTAACTGGCCCAGCCGGCATCGGTCAGGGCCTCGGCCAGCGGGCTGATGTAATCGAGGGTGGCCACGCTCTGCAGCCAGCAACCGCCATGGATCACCACCACCAGCGGGAAGGGGCCAACCCCGGCCGGCACCCGCAGCTGGCCGTACTGCAGCGGCTCATCGCCATAAGCAACCTCAGCGTCCACCCCTGCCGAAGGCGCTGCTGGGCCACCACCACCGCTACCGCCACAACCTTTCATCATCAGCAACCACAGCATCAACGTCAGAGCACGGGCCATCACTATCTCCTGCAGTTCACCCTCGTGCTACGTACCGGGTCAAAGCCGCGATTGGTCGGGCCAGCAACAACCGGTAGAAATAGCGGTTGCGCGCTTGTCAAATGCTGTGATACAAAATCGACCACTTAGACTGTCATGCCGGATTTACGGATGTCTCGTCTGCTGAACACCCTGATTGTCGTCGTCGTACGCATCGTCGTAGTGATTGCACCGCGACGCGGGGTGTTTTTGGACTGAGCGACAGCAACGCAAACTTCCAGAGACCCCCGCCCCGAGCGGGGGTTTCGCATTTTGGCGATCTGAATAGCTGGTGCGGCCAGCAGCAAGGAGATGGGCAATGAATGGTGCAGCGCTGCTGGTCAAGCTGCTGAGCGGGCAGGGGGTGACCACTCTCTTCGGCTATCCGGGGGGGGCGATCATGCCGGTCTATGACGCCCTCTATGGTAGCGATCTCAATCATGTGCTGGTGCGTCACGAGCAGGCAGCGGCCATTGCCGCCATCGGCTATGCGCGCAGCAGCGGCGATGTTGGCGTCTGTCTGGCCACCTCGGGCCCCGGCGCCACCAACCTGATCACCGGCCTGGCCGATGCCATGATGGACTCGGTGCCGGTGGTGGCCATTACCGGCCAGGTGGCCCAGCCGCTGATCGGCACCGACGCCTTTCAAGAGATCGATGTGCTCGGCTTGTCATTGGCGGTGACCAAGCACAGCTATCTGGTGACCAACGTCAGCCAACTGCCGCAGATCATCGCCGAGGCCTTTGCCCTGGCCCGTTCCGGCCGCCCCGGCCCGGTGCTGATCGATATCCCCAAGGATGTGCAGCTGGCCGCCGCCAATGGTGGTGCCGCGCTGGTGGCGGTGGATGCCGCTGAAGCCCCTGAGCCGCAGGCACTGGCGGCCGCCACGGCGTTGCTGCAGGGGGCGCGCAAGCCGATCCTCTATGTCGGCGGCGGCGTGCACATGGCCGGTGCCGAGCAGGCGCTGGCCGATTTCATCACCACCACCGGCATGCCTAGTGTCTGCACCTTGAAGGGGCTGGGCACCATCAGCGACACCACCCCCGGCTATTGCGGCCTGATCGGCATGCATGGCAACGCCGCCGCCAATCTGGCGGTGCAGCAGTGCGATCTGCTGGTGGCGGTGGGCGCCCGCTTTGATGACCGGGTGACCGGCAAGCTCGACAGCTTTGCCCCCGACGCCAAGGTGATCCATCTCGACATCGACCCAGCCGAGCTGGGCAAGCTGCGCCGTCCCCATGCCGCCATCGCCGGCGATATCGACGCCGCACTGCGGGCGCTGGCCCAGCCGCTGCAGCTGGCGCCGTGGCGGGCCGAAGTAGCGATCCTCAAGGCTCACCATGGCTGGCGCTACGACTACCCCGGTGAGGATATCTATGCCCCACGGCTGCTGCGCGATCTGTCGGCAGCGCTGCCGGAAGACGCCATCATCAGCTGCGATGTCGGCCAGCATCAGATGTGGGTGGCCCAGCATATGCGCTTCACCTCGCCCCGTTGCCACCTCACCAGCGGCGGCCTGGGCACCATGGGCTTCGGCCTGCCGGCGGCCATCGGCGCCCAGTTTGCCTGGCCGCAGCGCACCGTGGTCAATGTCACCGGCGATGGCTCGTTCATGATGAATGTGCAGGAGCTGGCCACCATCCGCCGCTACCAGCTGCCGGTGAAGATCGTGCTGCTCGACAACCAGCGCCTCGGTATGGTCCGCCAGTGGCAGCAGCTGTTTTTCGATGGCCGCTTCAGCGAGACCATTCTCGACGACAATCCCGATTTTCTGATGCTGGCGGCGGCCTGCGGCATTCCCGGCCGCACCATCCGCTTGCGTGACGAAGTGGCCCCGGCGCTGGCCGAACTGGCCGCCGCCCCCGGCCCCTTCATTTTGCATGTGGCCATTGATGCCGAAGCTAACGTCTGGCCGCTGGTGGCGCCGGGCAAGGCCAACCACGAACTGATGTCGGCGTTGCCGGCCAAGGAGAGCGCATGAACACCCATACCCTGCAGATCGACGCCCACCATTCACCGGCGGCCATTGAGCGGCTGTTGCGCACCACCCGCCATCGCGGTTTTGCCGTGCGCGAGATGCACCTGCAAGCGGTAGATGACGCGGAAAGTGTTACCATACGGCTCACCGTGAGCGGCGACCGTCCCCTTCAGCTACTGACCAGTCAACTGGCCAAGCTGGTGGATGTGACCACCGTTGACGTGAAAGCATCCCTCTCTACCCAACTGACGAACAG
>JAGOCY010000269.1 GCA_017998495.1 Corallincola sp. | reverse complement strand
ATCGTACCCCCAGTAGCCGACCAGGCCGCCGACAAAGGGCAGCTCGGGGTGCGCCGGGCGCGGGCCGAGCTCCGCCAGCAACTGATGTTGCAGGGCGACCAGATCGCTAGCGGTTTCGGTACTGCGGCCATCGCGCCAGTTGAGCTGATGGCGGCCATGATGGCTGGTGAGGGTGGCCAGTGGGTTGAGCACCAGCAGTTGCCAGCGGTGGTCAGGATGGCCGGGGGCAGCGGAATCGAGCAGCTGCAGCCAGGGGCGGTCGCTGTAGTGGGCGGCGATCAGGGCCAGATCAGCGGTGGCGGCAACGGCACTATGGCGGACAGCGTAGGCGGTCACAGGGTTTCCGAAGTAGCAGCAGTGGCGTCAGGTCACAGATGACTTTAACCTTGGGCCGCTATCATACGCCAAGCATATCCCAGCCAACAGCGAGCCGCCGGCCGATGTCGCCGCAGCCGACCCCAGCAACAGGAGAAGCCATTCCATGACGGTCATTCGTGAACAGGATTTCATCACCAGCATTGCCGACGCCCTGCAGTTCATCTCCTACTACCATCCGCTCGATTTCATTCAGGCGATGGAAAACGCCTATCACAAGGAGCTGAACCCGGCGGCCAAGGATGCCATCGCCCAGATCCTGATCAACTCGCGCATGGCCGCCGAAGGGCATCGCCCCATCTGCCAGGACACCGGCATTGTCACCTGCTTCGTCAAAGTGGGGATGCAGGTGCGCTTTGATACCGACAAATCGCTGCAGGAACTGGTCGATGCCGGGGTGCGCATCGCCTACACCAACAGTGGCAACCCGCTGCGTGCCTCGATCGTCTCTGATCCGGCGGGCGCCCGTAAGAACACCCGCGACAACACCCCGGCAGTGGTCCACACCGAGCTGGTGGCCGGCAACAAGGTCGAGGTGATGATCGCCGCCAAGGGTGGTGGCTCTGAGAACAAGAGCAAGATGGTGATGCTCAACCCCAATGACTCTATTGCCGACTGGGTGGAAAAGACCCTGCCGACCATGGGCGCCGGCTGGTGCCCGCCGGGGATGCTGGGTATCGGCATCGGTGGCACCGCCGAAAAGGCTGCGGTGATGGCCAAAGAATCGCTGATGGAGCACTGCGACATCCATGAGCTGATCGCCCGTGGCGCCCAGACCACCGATGAAAAGCTGCGCCTTGAGATCTATCAGCGCGCCAACGCCTCGGGTATTGGTGCCCAAGGGGTGGGTGGGGTGACCACGGTACTGGATGTAAAGATCAAGAGTGCGCCGACCCACGCCGCCAGTCTGCCGGTGGTGATGATCCCTAACTGCGCCGCTACCCGTCATGTTCACTTTGAACTGGATGGCTCTGGCCCGGCTGAACTGGAAACCCCCAAACTGGCAGATTGGCCGCAGATCACCTGGGAAGTGGGCGCCAGCGTGCGCCGGGTCAACCTCAACGGCATCAGCCGCGATGAGATTGGCAGCTGGAAGTCGGGCGAGACGTTGCTGATATCGGGCAAAATCCTCACCGGCCGCGATGCTGCTCACAAGCGTATTCAAGACCTGCTGCGCTCCGGCCAGGGGCTGCCGGAGGGGGTCGATTTTACGAATCGCTTTATCTATTACGTTGGCCCTGTTGATCCGGTGGGCGACGAGGTGGTAGGCCCGGCCGGCCCGACTACGGCCACGCGCATGGACAAGTTCACCGAGATGATGCTGGCCGAGACCGGCCTTATCGGCATGATCGGCAAATCGGAGCGTGGCCCGGTTGCCATCGAGTCGATCAAGAAGCACAAGGCGGTTTACTTGATGGCGGTGGGTGGTGCTGCCTATCTGGTAGCCAAGGCGATCCGCAGCTCGCGGGTGGTGGCCTTTGGCGATCTGGGCATGGAAGCGATCTACGAGTTTGACGTAGTGGATATGCCGGTCACCGTGGCAGTGGATGCTGCGGGCGTGTCGGTGCACGACACGGGTCCGGCGGAGTGGAAGGTCAAGCTGATGGAGCCGGCACAACACTGATGTGTCATGTGCTGGTCACTTACGCCTTGCAACATTTTTTCTGATGCAGGCAAGAGCCGTAGTGGTTGTGAATCCGTAAAATGAACGCCCGTTCATTCAGGAATCGTTCGATGAAACAGTGGACAGTGCCAGCGGTGCTGGCGATCGCGAGTGCTATGCCGGCCGCTGCTGCGGAATGGGGGGTAGGGCTGGGGGCGCTCTATGCACCCAACCCCTATCGGGATACGGACCCAACGCGCATGGTGATCCCGGTGATCAACTATGAAGGGGAGAAGTTCTACCTGCGTGGTATCAAGGGTGGTTATCGCTTTATCAACGATCGGCAGCAAACCCTTGAGGCGTTCGTTGTTGGCTATTCGGCGCGCTTCGACCCGGATGATAGCGGCGATCTGCGGCTGCTGGATGAACGCAAATTCGCGGTCATGGGTGGCCTGGGTTACAGCCGTAACTATGAGTGGGGTAGCCTGGGCGCAGAAGCCGCCTACGACATCTCCGGCCACTCCGATGGCACTGTGGTTGAGCTGAGCTACAGCTATCCGTTCTTTGGCGAGAACCGCCGCTGGATCCTGACGCCGCAGCTGGGTTTAACTTGGTTTGATGACACCTACGTTGATTACTACGCAGGGGTCAGTGCGGCGGAGTCAGCCCGTAGCGGCATTGACGCTTACGATGGCAAGTCGACGGTTAACCCTTATGTGGCGCTGGTCGGGATGTACAACTTCACGCCGAACTGGCGATTGGGGGCGTTCTTTCGTGGCGGCTGGCAGGGCGATGGCTTTGCCGACAGCCCGATGATGCAGCGCACCTTTGTGCCCTCCGGCTTTGTCGCCCTGACCTATCAGTTCTAAAACGACTGCTGTACAGCAAAAGGCCCCGCACTGCGGGGCCTTGTTGTTTCCGGCTGCAACGCCTTAGTTGGCGAGCACCGCCCAGCGGTCGTACTCGTCGGCATCGGTGATGGTCACCATCACCTTGTCCCCGGCCTTCAACGCACCGCCATCGGTGATGTAAACCTGACCATCGATCTCCGGCGCATCAGCCGCCGAGCGGGCGATGGCGGTCTGCTGCTCGCTGTCGATATCATCCACCAGCACTTCGATGGTGCGGCCGATGGTGCGCTGCAGTTTGGCCTGGCTTACCTGCTGCTGCACTTCCATGAAGCGCTCAAAGCGCTGCTGCTTGATCTCTTCCGGCACCGGATCGGGCAGATCGTTGGCGGCGGCCCCCTCAACATCCGAATACTTGAAGCAACCCACGCGATCAAGTTCGGCCTGACGCAGGAAATCGAGCAGCAGCTCAAAGTCTTCTTCGGTTTCGCCGGGGAAGCCGACAATAAAGGTGCTGCGCAGCACCAGCTCTGGACAGATCTCGCGCCATTTGGCGATCCGCTCCAGCACCCGCTCTGACGAACCGGGGCGCTTCATTAACTTGAGAATGCGCGGCGAGGCGTGCTGGAAGGGGATGTCGAGATAGGGCAGCAGCTTGCCCTCGGCCATCAGCGGGATCACCTCATCCACCGATGGATAGGGGTAAACGTAGTGCAGCCGTACCCACACCCCCATGCTGGAGAGTGCCTTGCACAGCTCAAGCA
>JAGOCY010000268.1 GCA_017998495.1 Corallincola sp. | reverse complement strand
CCCTCCTCCTGCACCTCCAGCCGGCCCGGTAGAGCAGCGCTGTCGCTAGCCGTGGCCTGTTCTGGAGCTGCTGGCAGGCCGCTCGACGGCACATCCTTGTGCCGGGCTCGCTCTCGGCAACCTCCTGTTGCCTCGACCTGCCACCAGCCCCAATGCCGAATCTGGCTGCTGGGTGAGCCTGGCGCTGCTCAAACGGGTTGGACCAAACAGCACGCCATACCTGGCAGGTGAGTCTCGCTTTCCCCCTTGATCACCACCCGCACCGCGCCAGCAAACCCGTAGCCCGGCAGAACGCCAGCCAGATATTAATGGTGGTGATCTCGGGGGCCGACAGGGTTCGCCAAGGGAGGGTTCGGCGACCCTCCCTTGGCTCGTCGCGCGGGCGCGAAAGCCCAGGCATCCGGCGGCGCAGCCGCATCTGCTGCCGTGCAGCGGCATCAAAAGCATGGCCAGCGGCGTAGCCGCCAAAAAACAAGGGGCGCCAGTGGCGCCCCTTGCGTGAGACAGAGTCAGTTAGCCTTAGCTATCAGAAGTCTCTGATAGCCACCGGGGCGCTGACGCCGCGCTTGAACACGTTGACCTTACCGCACTGGCCAAAGTGGTTACCGCTGGCGTACGGGGTGCCGCTCTGGGCGACGTTGGCTTCCCAACCCGGGCCGTTGCTGATGAAGGTCTTGAACTCGAACCAGATGCCCTGGACGGTCTTGGAGCAATCCATCTGTACATCCAGCATCCAGTAGTGCTGACCGTAGGTGTTGAGCGGTTCTACACCGAAACCATCGGCAGCCACAGTCTTGACGGCGCCCCAAGTCGACGGCCACACGTTGGTGGTCCAGTCAGCGGCAGAGCCCTGAGCGGCAGTGCTCTGGCCGGCTTCGACACCGTACCAGTCAAGGTACTTGTCGTTAGCCTTCCACGGTGCGGTGGTGGCGTTACGCAGGTTGTTATGGATGATCGGGATGGCGCACTCGTAGTTAGTGCTGGTGCAAGTTTTGCCGAGGTTGGCTGCGGCATAGGCGTGGTCGATACCACCGCGGATGAACATATCCTGACCCGCTGCAGTTTCGCCGTAGATCAGCACCACAGTGCGCTTAAAGTTGCTGCTGTTGTCCTTTTTCCACACCGCCCAGTCAGTGCCGGCTTGAGCCAGGGTCCAGCCAGCGCCTGACGGCGACCAGGAACCATTACCCAGTTTGACTGCCACTTTGCCACCGATATAGGCGGCGTAGAGGCCCTGCTGCGCTTTGTCGATGGTCACTGCGGAGTCGGAGTGCAGGCCCATATCTTTACGCAGTTTCATCAGCTTCTTGATCTCGCCACCCAGCCCCCAGTTGAAGTAGTGGGCGTAGTAGACCGAGGGCACACCCGGGTGGGTGAGGATGTAGGCATAACCCTGCATCACCTTGTCGCACGGTACCGGCCAGTGGTTCTGGGCATTGCCACAGACTTCGCTCGGGCCAGTGTCGTGGTTGTCGACGAAGGTCACGGCGCGCGACGGCCAAGAGCCGACCACCCCGGCAGGTTTGCCGTTGCTATCACGCAGGTGGCTGTAGTTGTAGGTCGACAGCGCCTTGTTGAGCAGCCCTTTGGTGGTGAAGTCAAAGATGGCGCTGTTGCCATTGGTCTTGTCGACCCAGTTGATTTGCGCCTGACGGTGAGAGTCCGGGTAGGCACCGCCTTCAAAGCAGTTTTCGCCGTTGTAGCAGAGCGACGTCCAGTATTCACCGACGCTGAAGTAGGGGTTGGTGGCGGCGTTGTACTCGCCGACATAAACACCGCTGAAGCCTTTGACGTAGTCATAGCGCCAGCCGTCAAAACCAACGCCTTTGAGGCGAACGTTCATCCAGTCTTTGAGGCTGGTGCGAACGTATGCCTTGCTGTGGTCGATGTCGCGGGCGGCGTGATAGCCGTCACCAGAGTCGGCAGCGCCACGGGTGCCGCTGCAGTTGGAGCCGGCTGCGCCCCAGGCTTCGTCGTTAGAGACGATGGCATCAAAACCCCAGGCCGGGTTGGTGAAGGTACACCAGCTGCCAGAGCCATTACGGTGGTTGATGACGATGTCGGCAATGGCCTTGACGTTGTTGGCCTTGAGGGCGCTGAGCAGGTTGCGCAGCTGAGTTTCGGTGCCGTAGTTGGAGTTGAGGTTGTTGTACTGCTCCGGCAGGTAACCTTCCAGTGAGCCGGCCTGCGAGGGGGGCGGCAGCCACACCATGTTGAAGCCGGCGCTGGCGATTTCGTTCACATTGCCTTGCAGGGTGTTGTACCAGCCACCCGCTTTGGCGGAGTTCCAGTGGAAGCCTTGCAACATGATGTCAGGGTTATTTTGGCTGACTGCGGCCTGGGCGTTAAACGCCAGGGCCATGCAGCCTGCTAACAGGGTCAGGCTTGTATTTTTCATGCAGGGTTCTCATCTCGTTGTTATGTGCCGTACTGCTGGAGCGGCTATGGCGCTTGCCTTTTTCAGGGCCGCGAAGACGCTGCGCGTCGCCGCCGCAGTGCAGATTACGGATGCTGAACCGCGCTAACAGTTAAACGTTGCCGTTGTGTGACAAGTGCACAGTTGTGACGTTCAACTTGTGACCGCTGACAAAAAATTGACCAGCTCAATTTGTCGCCGGTGCGGGGTTTGCAGTGGCGCCTGCACTCGCCAGGCTGGCCAGCACCGCAGCCAGCTCCGGGTTGGCCTCACGCGGGATCGGGCGGGGCTTGCCGTGGCTATCGACAGCGACATAGGTGATAGCGGCTTCGGTCACGATGAAGCGCTCACCAATCGGCTCATTCGCCACTTTCTTGACCCACACCTCGACCTTGACCTTGATCGAGCTGCGCCCTACATGGGTGCAGAGGCCATGCACGCACACCACGTCACCTACAGCGACCGGGCGGTGAAAGGTCATGGCATCGACCGCCACCGTGACCACCCGGCCACGCGATAGCTCCTTGGCCAGGATAGCGCCGCCGATGTCCATCTGGGCCATCAGCCAGCCGCCGAAGATATCGCCGCTGGGGTTGGTGTCGGCGGGCATGGCCAGGGTGCGCAGCAGCATGCTGCCGGCGGGTTGCTGGTCGCTCATGAACAAGCTCTCCTGTTGGGGTGGTGGTGACTGCACCGGCAGTTAAAAAATGTGTGGCGTTGCACAGCGTGGGCCATAAATCACACGCAGCCACAGCATATACTGGCCAGCGACTTTGCATGCCAATCATGGAGTGAGCCATGTTTCTCGACTACTTCGCCCTGGGGCTAATGCTGTTTGCGATGATTGTGGTGTTTTACCTGATCATCGCCATTCATGACATTCCTTATGAGATTGCCAAGCACCGTAACCACCCACATCTTGAAGCGATCCACGTGGCCGGTTGGGTGAGCCTGTTGACCTTGCATGTGATTTGGCCCTTCCTGTGGATCTGGGCAACCATGTACAGCCAGGAGAAAGGCTATGGCTTTGCCCGCGAGAGCGAAGCCGATGCCCTGCGTCAGCGGGTGGCGGCACTGGAGCAGCGATTGGCTGCCCTTGAGGCCAAGGGTCAGAACGTCGCCAGTGCCGGTCAGGAGGCTTAAGTCATGGAACTGTTGTTAATTGCCACTTACAC
>JAGOCY010000267.1 GCA_017998495.1 Corallincola sp. | reverse complement strand
TGTGTTTGGTTTTGGCCGTGATGAGGCGCTCAGCCATCAGCTTGACTGGCGTAGCGGTGGCCACAGTGGCCAGATGGCGATCACCATCAACAAGCGCGAGTACGATATTCAGAAGGTCAACGGGGTAGCATCCAAGTATGTCAATCCGGACCCCAGTGTCGAGGCGCGCATCAAGGAGGATAACCGCAAGCTGGCAGAGGCCCGCAAGCGTGATGAAAGCCTTGGGTACTTCCTGCAGCCTTTTATCTGGCCGGCCGAAGGGCGGTTAAGTGGGGTCTATGGCAGTCAGCGCATCTTCAATGGTGAGCCCCGTAACCCTCACTACGGGCTCGATCTATCAGCGCCGACCGGTACGCCGGTGTATGCGCCGGCTGGTGGCGTTGTCACCCTGGTGGAACCTGACATGTACTTTTCAGGCGGCACCCTGATTGTCGATCACGGGCACGGTCTGTCGTCGACTTTTATCCATTTGTCGAAGATTGAAGTGAAAGAAGGGCAGCGGGTTGCGCAGGGGGAGCTTATTGCCCGCATCGGCGCTACCGGTCGGGTGACTGGCCCTCATCTTGACTGGCGGGTTAACTGGTTCTCAACCCGCCTTGATCCGCAGCTGCTGGTGCCGCCACACCCCGCTCAAAAGCGGAAGTGACGGACCTGGCCATCTTGCTCATCGGCCAGCTGCTCAAGACGCTGGCTGGTGAGCGCGATGCGCTCGACGGACTGATAGTTGCTATCGGAGATCTCGGAAATACGGTTGATGTTGCGGCTGATCTCTTCCGAGGTGGCCTGCTGCTCTTCTGCGGCGGCAGCGATCTGGCTGCTCATATCGCTGATCTGGGTGATGATCCCCTGGATCTCCTCCATTGCACTATTGGCGTCTGAAGCCTGATGGACGCTGCTCTCCATCTCGGACGAGCATTCTGCCATCACTACCACCGCACGTTTGGTGCCGCCCTGCAGGCTCTCGATCATCTGCCGGATCTCATTGGTGGAGGCGGCGGTCTTCTGAGCCAGGTTGCGCACCTCATCGGCCACTACGGCAAAGCCACGACCCTGCTCACCAGCGCGAGCGGCTTCGATGGCGGCATTGAGGGCCAGCAGGTTGGTCTGCTCGGCAATACCGCGGATCACATCGAGAATTCGGCCGATCTGGTTGCTGAACAGCTCTACTTCGCCAATCACCTTGCTGGAATGGCGCAGCTTGTCGGCCAGCTGGTGGGTGGTGGTGATATTGCGGCTCATCACCTCGCGGCCGGTGTTGGCGGCGGCTTCCACTTCCAGCACCTTCTCCAGGGTGACGTTGGCTGACTGCGAGACTTCGCGAATTGATGCCGACATTTCGGTCATGGCGGCGGCAACACCAGTGGTTTCATGGCGTTGGCGATCCAGCTCGTCACGCGACTGGCTGCTGCTGCGCTGATTTTCGCGGGCTACATCCGACAGGGTGTGAGACGCATTGGAGAGCTGGCTGAGCAGGTCGCGCATCATCTGATTGAGGCGGGCCACCCAGGCGGCCAGTTCACCCAGTTCATTGCTGCTGCGATAGTTGTTGGTGACGGTCATATCGCCATCGACCATGGCGCCCAGCTGACGGCGCAGTACCGCCAGCGGTTTACGAATGGCCATGGCACTGCTCAGGCCGATGATCACCGCCGCTATCACCGAGATCAGGGCAATGGTGATGTTGACTGCAAAGCTGCGGCCAGCTCGCTGTTCGGCCCGCGCTACCGCTGCTGTGACTTCGCTGTTGGCATTGGCAATCACCTGATCGATGGCGGTCAGGGCGCTGGCGATCAGTTCGGCTGCCTGCTGGGCGTTGGCGTAGACCTCTTCTTGGCTGCGGACCAAGGCCACATGGCGGGCGATCACTCCATCTTTCTCTTTGACCCCTTTGTGGAACGCCTTGATGTAATGGCCCACATCATTGTCCCAGCTGTCAATTTCGCCAGCCAGATCGCTCTCTTTGCTCTGGTAAGCGGCGAATGCACCTTCGTTGGCCGAGAGCAGTGGGGCGATGGTGGTGGATTGATCTGAACTCAGGATCAGCACCGCGTTCTTTTCGACGATCGACAGCTGGGCCAGGTACTCGTCCGCCATGAAGCGGACGTAGTCGTCGCCCAAGTTCTGCACCGCAGCCCCGACAAAGCGGCGCAGTTGGGGCAGGTTAAGCTGAAAGTCGGCCGCTGCCGTTTTGACCTTGGCCTCGTCGGCAACAATGGCGCGGTAGTCGCGCATGGTGACATTGGCGAGGTCAAAGAACTGATCATCGAGGGTTTCCAGGGGGGCCAGCGCCTCAAGCAGTGCCGGATAACTGGATGCCTTGTCCTTTAACGCCTGTAACTGGCGCTGGAACTCGCCACGGCTGGCGCTGAAGGCCTGCTCGCTTTGGTCCATGGCACTGTTCTGGCGACTGGTGATCACATCCTTGAAATGACGGTTGGCGGTCAGCATCTCAATGCCGACCTGATTGGCCTGATCGACCAAGGGGACCAATTCACCGGCAACGCTGCTGAGGTTGCGATTCAGGGTGGAGATGGCCACGCCGCTGGTCACACTGGCCAGGATCATCAAGCCGACCAGCAGCACAAAGCCGCCCAATACGCGGCCTACCACCGACAGGTTGTCAAACCAGTCAAGAATTCGGGTGATCTGATTCATGCTTGTCTACAAGCCTCTCGGGGTGACGGAATTAAGTAGAGAGGGGCGCGTTCAACCAGTCAAACGCAGGCTGCTGATCTGTGAGCCTAAGCCCACAGCTGTCAGGCGTAGGCGATTGTAACTTAAGCTGACACTGACGAAGGTGATCCCGCCGGAAGAAATGGACCTCGACACTCGAACCCTGGGGCGAGTGCTGCAGCTCCTGCCAGCGGCCGGGGCTAGCTTTGATGCCGTCCAGGGCGACGATCAGATCGCGGGCGGCGAGCCCGGCGATATGTGCGGCTCCGCCGTTAATCACGCTCACCAGTTCCAGGCCGCAGCTGGTGCCCTTATAGCTGGCGCCAAGGCTGAAGCGGGGGGGCTGCTGTTCGCTCCATCCGCCTTTATCGTCGGCATTGTGGGCCGGGCGTAACTGCCACTCAACCGCCGCGCCAGCCAGCAGCTCGGCCAGCGGTGGATCGTCGCTACTGGTCAGCCAATGGCGCAGCTCGGTGGCAACTGTGTCGCCCGCCAACTCGGCAATGAGCGCGATCACCGTGTCCTCATCGGTGCCCGTTAACGTCAGGCCATGACGTTGCCACAGGGTGCGTAATACCAGATCCAGGCTGAGGCCACACCTTAACCTGCGCAGTCTCAGGTCGAGAGCCAGGCCAACCATCGCCCCTTTGGTGTAGTAACTGATCTGGCTATTAGTGGCGTTTTCATCGGCTTTGTAGAGCTTGGTCCAGGCATCAAAACTGGATTCGAGCAAGGGTTGAACATGGCGACCGGGGTGGCGATAGACCCGGGTCAGGGTTTCGCTCAGCATCTGCAGGTAGCGTTCGCTACTGATAAGCCCCGCCCGCCGCAACAACAGTTCGTCGTAGTAGCTGGTGATCCCTTCGTACCACCACAGCTGTGAGGTATGGACCTCCTGCTCCAGATCGGGTTGCAAAAA
>JAGOCY010000266.1 GCA_017998495.1 Corallincola sp. | reverse complement strand
TCAATCAGGAACTGATGCACCGTCAGCTGGCCAACCTGTCGTCACTCGGCACCGGAGTCTGGCCCCCGCAGACCAGTTGAACCGGCTCTAAAAGCAAAAAGCCCGCTTAGCGGGCTTTTTTCATGATGCGCTCTTTGTCGCGCTGCCAGTCGCGGTCCTTGATGGTGTCGCGCTTGTCGTGCTCTTTCTTGCCTTTGGCCAGCCCGATCTCCAGTTTGACCCAAGGGCCCTTCCAGTAGAGGTTGAGGGGCAGCAGCGTATAGCCATCACGGGCCACCGAGCCGATCAGCCGGTCCAGTTCGCGCCGTTTGAGCAGTAGCTTGCGGGTGCGGGTGGGATCGGCGATGACATGGCTGGAGGCACTGTTGAGCGGCACGAAGGTGGCACCAAACAGATAGGCCTCGGCGTCGCGCAGGTAGATGTAGGCCTCGGCAATATTGGCTTTGCCGGCCCGCAGCGATTTGACTTCCCAACCGGCCAAGGCAATGCCGGCCTCCACTTTGTCTTCAATGAAGTACTCGTGGCGGGCGCGCTTGTTACTGGCGATGGAGCCGCGATCCGCGGCGTTTTTCTTGGTATTCATGGCGGCGGCCATTATACGGCAAGCACCTGCTTTGCCTAGCGCCATCGCCATCGCTAACATGGCGGCCTGATTGAGGAGGGTGGATGCCACAGGTTGAACGCGCGGCGCTGGTCGGTTTCAGCGCCAGCCAGATGTATGCGCTGGTCAATGATGTGGAACGCTACCCGCAGTTTCTGCCCGGTTGTGGCGGTGCCCGCCTGCTGTCAGCCAGCGATACCGAGCTGATGGCCACCATCGATATCGCCAAGGCGGGCATGCGTGCGGCCTTCACCACCCGTAACCGCATGGTACCGGGCCGCTCCATCGAACTGACGCTGGTCAATGGCCCGTTTCGTACCTTGCATGGTCACTGGCTGTTCCAGCCGGTGGATGAGCAGAGTTGCCGGGTGTCGCTCAGCCTGCGTTTTGAGTTCAGTAATCCGCTGCTGGCGCTGGCGCTGGGGGGGGTGTTTCAGCAGATGGCGGTCAATATGGTCGATGCCTTTAAACGGCGGGCAGTGGAGGTATACGGTGGCTGAGATGATGCGGGTCGAAGTGGCTTATGCCTTGCCGGATCGCCAGCAGCTGGTGACCCTGGCGGTGGCTCCGGGCACCACGGTGGCGGAGGCGATTGCTCAGAGCGGTTTGGTGCAGCAGTTCCCGGATATCGATCTGGCGCTGAACAAAGTCGGCATCTGGAACCGGGTGGTCAAGCTTGAGCAGCCGCTGGCCGATGGTGATCGCATCGAGATCTACCGGCCGCTGATCGCCGATCCCAAAGAGGTGCGCAAACAGCGCGCCGAAAAAGCCAAGCGTGAGGGGCGGGCCAACCCGGTGACCGGTGGTCGGCCGTTAGGAGCGCGCGGTGATGGCGATGATTGACGCTGGTTAGCACCAGCCAGTAACAGCAAGGGCGCCTGATGGCGCCCTTGTGCGTTAACCCTGCGACCGTTAGGGGCCGAGCGGTTTGGTGAACTCGGCCGGCTGCTCGAAGTCGCCGCTGATAGCGGCCAGTTTGCGCTCGGCGTTGAAGCTGACCACCAGCTCCTTGCGGATCACCTCGCCTTTGCCGGTACGCAGCTGGTAGAGGTAGTGCCAGTCGTTGTTGCTGAAGCTGCTGACCACCATCGGTGTGCCGAGCACGAAGGTGACCTGCTCCTCGCTCATGCCAATGCGCAGCTTGTCGACATCGCGCTGCTCAAGGAAGTTACCCTGAGGCACGTCGATGGTGTAGACGAAGCTGCTGAGCCAAGCACAGCCGCTGCAAGTCAGGATCAGGGTGGCACAGGCCAGCCAACGCAACATCGCTTCTTCCCTTTCAGAATGACGGGCGGATGATACCCAAGCCCCCGCCCGGGTGAAAGGCGTTCATGCGCTGGGTGTGACGAATTGACCGAGCAGGGCGCGGGCATTGGCGCGGGCTTCGCTGGTCAGGGCATCGCCGGCCACCATGCGCGCTACCTCATCGGTGCGCGCCGTCTCGTCCAGTTCATCAATGCGGGTATGGGTGCGCACGCCGTCGCTCTGCTTGCTCACCAGCAGCTGCTGATGGCCGGCCGCCGCCACCTGTGGCAGGTGGGTGACGCACAGCACCTGGGCCCGCTCGCCCAACTGGCGCAGCAGTCGACCGACCACGGCGGCAGTGGCACCGCTAATGCCTACATCCACTTCATCGAAGATCAGGGTGGGGGTGGCATTGGCATCCGCGGTCAGCACCGCAATGGCCAGACCGATGCGTGACAGCTCGCCACCCGAGGCCACTTTGGCCAGCGGCTGCGGCGGCTGGCCAGGGTTGGCCGACACCAGCAGCTCGATCTGATCCCAGCCGTGGGGGCCGGGTTGCTCGGGGCGGGCATTGACCGCCACCACCAGCCGGGCGTGGGGCATGTTCATGCTGGCGATGGCCGCAGTAACGGCTGCCGCCAGCCGCTCGCCGGCGGCCTGCCGGGCCTGATGCAGGGCTTCGGCCCGCTGCTGGTAGCCACCGGCGGCATCAGCCAGCTGCATCGCCAGCTGCTCGCTGTCGCTGTCGCTCTGGGCCAAGGTTTTGAGTTCTGCGGCTAGGGTTTGATGGACCTCGGGCAGCTCGGCCGGGTTGACCTTGTGCTTACGCGCCAGTTGCAGCGCTTGGGCAATGCGCTCGTCGAGCTGGGCCAGCCGTTCGGGGTCCAGTTCCACCCGCTCGCTGTAACGGCGCAGGCTGCGTACCGCCTCATCGAGGCGGATCTGGGCTTCGTCGAGTAGCTCGACGATGGGGCCCAGCAGCTGATCATGGCCCAGCTGCTGGTTGAGCTCGTGGTTGCACTGCTCCAGCGCGTCGATCAGGCTCAGGCCGTCACTGTCGCTGAGCAGGGCCAGCGCCTTGCTGCTACTGGCCAGCAGCTGCTGGGCATGGGCAAGGCGCCGCTGCTCCGCCTCCAGCTCTTCAAATTCGCCCGGCTGCAACGCGAACTGCTCCAGCTCTTCCACCTGATAGTGGAGCAGCTGACGGCGCGCTTCGCGCTGGCTGTCACCGCTGCGCAGCGCCTCCAGCCGGCGCTTGAGATCCTGCCATTCACGCCAGTGGTGGCGCAGCTGTTCCAGCTGCTGGTCGAGGTCGCCGTAGCGGTCGAGCAGCTGGCGCTGTACATCCGGGCGCAGTAACGCCTGATGGGCGTGCTGGCCATGGATGCTGACCAGCAACTCTCCCAGCGCTTTGAGCTGGGCGGCGGTGACTGGCTGACCGTTGACATAGCCTTTGGAGCGCCCTTCGCTACTGACCACACGGCGGATGATGCAGTCGTCATCGCTGTCCAATGCCTGCTCCTGCAGCCACAGGCGGGCCTCGGCCAGTTGGCCGATGCGGAACACGGCAGTGACTTCGCAGCGCTCGGCACCATGGCGTACCAGCGCGGCATCGGCCCGTTCGCCGAGGCAGAGGCCGAGGGCGTCGATGGCGATCGATTTACCGGCGCCGGTCTCGCCGGTGATGGTGGTCATGCCGCTGGAAAGCTCCAGGGTCGCCTGATCGACGATGGCAAAGTTGCTGATC
>JAGOCY010000265.1 GCA_017998495.1 Corallincola sp. | reverse complement strand
ACCATCTGCAGGAGCGTACCGCCATCGAGGCTTACCACAACGGTATTTATGCGTTGCAGGAAGCCGCGTCGCTCTACACCCACGGGGTGCTGTCGATTGAAGATTGGGCCACCGCCGAGCTGCTCTACTTTGCCTTGCTGCAGCGGGTACGGCGGGTGCTCAACCCCAGCTACCGCGCTCACCGCGAAGTACTCGACGAGCTCAACGAGAAGCTGGCCGACAAGCTGTTCCTCAACTTCTCGCTGTTCCAGTCGCTGCCCGACGTCTGGGGTATTGATCAGATCTTCCCGGTGGTGCCGCTGGCCCGCCTGACCGAAGCCCTGACCGACCGCGCCATCATGCAGGACATCACCTGCGACTCCGACGGCCAGATCCCCAGTTATGTGGATGGCGCCGGGGTCGAAAACAGCCTGCCGGTGCCTGCCTACCGCGAGGAAGATGAATACCTGATCGGCATCTTCATGGTTGGCGCCTATCAGGAGATCTTGGGCGACATGCATAACCTGTTCGGCGACACCGATTCAGTGCATGTGGAGTGGGCCGGCGACCGCTATCAGGTGACCCGCGTGATGAAGGGCGACACCGCCGCCGACGTACTCGATTATGTGCATTTCGAGCCCAAGCGGCTGGTGGAGAGCTATCGCCGCCAGCTGGCCAAGGCGATCAGTGATCGCCGTCAGGCCCAGGCGCTGCTCACCGAGCTGGAAGCAGGGATCGGCGGTTACACCTACTTCGAGGACTAAGCGGCGATACCAGGACAGGCGTTATGCGTTACCTGCCCCATTGGTGCAGCGGCCCGCTCGGGCTGCTGCTCTATGCCCTCAACACCCTGCTGTGCGCGCTGCCGCTGTTGCTGCTGGCACTGGTCAAGCTGCTCAGCCGTGGCCGCCTGCGCCGCCATATCAGCCGCTGGCTGGATGCCATCGCCAGTGGCTGGGTAGCCACCAACAATGCCATTCAGCAGTGGACCACTGGCGTCGAGATCCACGCCGAGGGGCTGGAGGGGCTGTCCCCCAACGATTGGTATCTGGTGATCGCCAACCATCAGAGCTGAGTCGATATTCTGGTCCTGCAGCGGCTGTTCCACGGCCGCATCCCGTTCCTCAAGTTCTTTCTCAAGCGGCAGCTGATCTGGGTGCCTGTGCTGGGGCTGGCCTGGTGGGCCCTCGACTTCCCCTTTATGCGTCGTTACACCCGGGAGCAGCTCGCGCGTCAGCCACAGCTGCGCGGCAAAGACGTCGCCACCACCCGCAAGGCCTGCGAAAAGTTTCGCCAACTGCCGGTAGCGGTGATCAACTTCGTCGAAGGCACCCGCCTGACTCCCGCTAAACATCAGCATCAGCACAGCCCCTACCACCATCTGCTGCTACCACGGGCCGGTGGTGTGGCCCATGTGCTGGCCTGTATGGGCGACCAGCTGCACCAACTGCTGGACGTGACCATCTATTACCCGCAGGGGATCCCCAGCTTCTATGACTTTGTCGCTGGCCGGGTGCATCGGGTGGAGGTGCTGGTGCAGCGCCAGCCGATCGACGCAGCGCTGATCGGCGACTATCAGGGCGATGCCCGGTTCCAACAGCGCTTTCAGAATTGGCTTAACCAGCTGTGGCAAAGCAAGGACGAGCAACTGCAGCGGTTGCGAGCGAGAGGCTAGTGTCAGCCATCGGCTAACTGTCGCTCCAGTTGCTGTAGTAGCGCCGCCGCCTGCATCAGTTCGGCTTCGGTAAATACCGCCACCCCCAGCGCCTTGAGCCGGGCGGCAGTGACGCCGTCGCCGGCGATGCGCTGACCGCTGAAACTGCCATCGTAGATCTCGCCGCTGCCACAGCTGGGGCTGCGCGCCTTGAGAATAGCGATGCGAATGGCATAACGCCGCACCAGCGCCTCGGCCTGGCTCGCCCCGGCAGCGAAGGCGGCGCTCACATCCATGCCACTCACGGTGAGGATGCGGCCATCTGCCTGCGCTTCCGCTGGTGGCCGGGGTACTGGCAAGCCACCGGCCACCTCCGGGCAGATCACCACCAGCCGCCCCTGCTGCTGCCACAGTTGCAGCAGTTCCAGTGCGGGCAGCGGCTCAGCGTTATAGCGTACCCGCTGCCCCAGCAGACAGGCCGAGACCAGCACCCGTTCAGCCATCGGCGGGCTCCACAACCAGGGCTGCCAGCAGTTGCATCGCTAACGGGTAATCCAGCCCCTCAATGGCCTGACGCAAGGCCGCCAGATCCACCGCTTGCCCGCTCAGCGCTGCCAGCGCCGCATCCAGCTCGTGCGGTGGGATCACTTCAAACTGCTGTAAGCGGCGACGCAGGCGCGGCAGGGCCTCACCATCGACAGCATGAGCGCTGCGCTGCGGCTGCTCTGCCACCGGCAGTTGGGGCAGCAGTTGCACCATCAGCCGCTGCAGCTGGATCAGCGCCTGCTGCGCCTCATCTGGCTGTTGCCGCCGTGCGGCTTGCTCCAGCGCACGCGCCGCCAGCGCCAGCGGGGTCATCGCCAGGTTAGCGGCCACCCCCTTGAGGCTGTGGCTGTGATGCGCCACCAGCGACCAGTCGGCCGCCGCCAGCGCCGTCGCCAGTTGTGGCAGCTGGGCGGGCCACTCCTGCCGAAAACGGGCCAGCAGGCGATCAAGCAGCGCCCGCTCCTGACCACAGCGGGCGAGCGCCTCGCTCAGATTGAACGCCAGGGGCGGCGCCAGCGCTGGTGCCGTCAACGTAGCGGCGTCGCTTGACTGGCGGCACAAGCGGGCCACCGTGGCCAGCAGCTGTTGCGGTCGCACCGGCTTGGTCAGATAGTCATCCATGCCAGCGGCCGTCGCCCGCGCCACCTCCTCACTCTGGGCGTTGGCGGTCAGCGCCACCACCGGCAGCCTCAACCCCAACTCGGTACGGATCAGGCGCGTTGCCTCATAGCCATCCATCACTGGCATCTGCAGATCCATCAGCACCAGATCCGCAGGCTGGCGCGCCAGCCAGTCGACCGCCTCAGCGCCGTTGGCCGCAGTCACCACTGTGGCGCCGGCCCGCTCCAGCATGCCGCGTGCCACCTCCTGATTGATCAGGTTGTCCTCCACCACCAGCAACTGGAGGCCGTCCAGACGGATCTGGCTGTCAGCACTGGCCTGGGACGAACCTGTACCATCCACTGCCAGGGTCAGCAGGACGCGGAAACAGCTGCCCTGACCAGGACTGCTTGTGCATTGCAGCTCGCCGCCCATCAGCTCCATCAGCTGACGCGAGATCGACAAGCCCAAACCTGTGCCCCCCTGGGCACGGGTGAGGCCATCGTCGAGCTGGCTGAACGGCTGAAACAGCTGGGCCTGATCGGCGGCACTGATACCGATACCGCTGTCGCGTACGGTCACCTCCAGGGTGCAAAGTCCGGCGCCGGCTGCCGCCAGTGACAACGCCAGCGACACCTCACCACTAGGGGTAAATTTAATGGCATTGGAGAGCAGGTTGGAGAGCACCTGACGCAGGCGGGTGGCATCACCAATCAGCAGCGGCGCTGGGGCTGAAGACTCGACCCACAACTGCAGTCCCTTGGCCTCAGCGCTGGGGCGGAAGATCCCTTCCAATTCGGTGATCAACTCAGCCGGGTTGAAG
>JAGOCY010000264.1 GCA_017998495.1 Corallincola sp. | reverse complement strand
TCCCGCGCCTGCTGATAGATCTGCGGTAACGGCTGGCTGCGAGCCGTCGCCCAACGCTCGCGGTCTGGCCACTGGGCGTAGGCCATGTAACGGCCATCGGCACAGCGGTGCAGGCGCGAACCAAGGCTGCCAGCATGCTGATAGAGACCTTCGGTCAGCAGCGTCCAGTTATCACGAAACTGCTGCTCCTGGCCGTCGCGCACCACAAATTCATACAGGGCGACAAACATCGGCTCTCCTTGGCAACCAAAGGTGGTCAGCTACGCAGGCCACGCCCGCTCTTGAGCAGGCGCAGCAACCAGATCAGCAGTGCCAGATTGGCGCCCGCCAACACCGCCATGGCGGTGCCGATAGCAATATCCGACACCCCCAGAAAACCGTAGCGGAAAGCATTGACCATATAAAGGATCGGATTGAGCTGCGACACCCATTGCCACAGTGGCGGCAGCAGGCTGATGGAGTAAAAAACACCGCCGAGATAGGTGAGCGGGGTGAGGACAAAGGTCGGAACAATAGAAATATCGTCAAAAGTGCGGGCGAAGATGGCGTTGATCAGGCCCCCCAAAGAAAACAGGGTGGCGGTGAGCAGCACGGTCAGCATCAACACCCCGAGGTGATGAATGGGCAGGGCGGTGAAAAACAGGGCGACGCCGGTGACGATGATCCCCACCAGCAAGCCACGAGCGACGCCGCCACCGACAAAGCCGGCCACCAGCACCCAGTCAGGCACGGGTGCCACCAGCATCTCCTCAATGCTCTTCTGAAACTTGGCGCTAAAGAATGACGAGCTGACGTTGGCGTAGCTGTTAGTGATCACCGCCATCATGATCAGCCCTGGGACTATGTAGGTGATGTAGGGGAAGCCGCCCATATCGCCGATCTGGCGGCCGATCAAATTGCCAAAGATGACGAAATAGAGGGCCATGGTGATCACTGGCGGCACCAGTGTCTGCACCCAGATGCGCAGAAACCGGGTCGCTTCTTTGCCCCAGATGGTTTTGAGCGCGATCCACTGCCGCTGATTCATGCACCCACCCCCTGCTTGCCGTTTTCCACCAGTTTGACGAACAGCTCCTCGAGCCGGTTGGCCTTGTTGCGCAGCGACAGCACCTGCACCCCTTGGGCCGTCAGCTGGCTGAACACCGGGTTGATCCCCTGGGCTTTGGCCACATCCACCTCCAGCGTATGGCCATCCAGCCGCCGGCTGACAAAGCCGTCGATGGTCAGATCGCCCGCCCCCGGCGCCAGGTCGAGAATAAAGGTCTCGACATGCAGGGTGGCCAGCAACGATTTGACCGAGGTGTTTTCGATGATCCGCCCCTGATCGATGATGGCGATGTTGCGGCAGAGCATCTCCGCCTCTTCCAGATAGTGGGTGGTGAGGATGATGGTGCGCCCTTCTTCATTTATCTGGCGCAGGAACTGCCACATCGAGCGGCGTAGCTCGATATCGACGCCAGCCGTCGGCTCATCGAGGATCAGCAGCCGCGGCTCATGCATCAGCGCCCGGGCGATCATCAGCCGCCGCTTCATGCCACCGGAGAGGGTGCGGGCACGGTCGTTGCGCTTGTCCCACAGCCCCAGCTGGCTCAGGTACTTCTCGGCCCGCTGCAACGCCAGCGGTCGGGGCACACCGTAGTAACCGGCCTGGTTGACCACGATCTGCAGCACCGTCTCAAACATGCTGAAGTTGAACTCCTGCGGCACCAGCCCGACCTCGAGCTTGGCCGCTTCAGGATCGCGGGCCAGATCATGGCCAAACACCCGCACCTCACCGCTACTGGCCAGCACCAGCGAACTGATGATGCCAATGGTGGTGGATTTGCCAGCACCATTGGGGCCAAGCAGAGCAAAGAAATCGCCCTCGCTAACTTCGAGATCGATCCCCTTGAGAGCCTTGACGCCATTGGCATACGTTTTTTTAAGCGCGCGTAACTGCAGAGCGGACATAGCAAACCTCATCGGTCCAGTGGCCGGAGTGTAACCTGAATGTTGCCGTGATCCAGCGCCATCCCTATGCTGGCAGCCTCGCTGCTTTCACTACGCAACAGGCGCCAGCCTGCAACAGGATGAATGGCCATGAGTGACATCAACAGTCTCTTTGCCCGCAATCGCGCCTGGGCCGAACGCAGGGCAGTAGATGACCCGGACTACTTCACCAACATGGCCCGTGGTCAAAACCCCGATTACCTGTGGATCGGCTGCGCCGACAGCCGGGTGCCGGCCGAGCGGCTGTGCGGGCTACGCCCCGGTGAAGTATTCGTTCACCGCAACGTGGCCAATCAGGTGATCCATACCGATCTTAACTGCTTGTCGGTGCTGCAATACGCCGTGGAAGTGCTGAAGGTCAAACATGTACTGGTGGTGGGCCACTATTGCTGCGGCGGCGTGGAAGCGGCTCTGCTCAATGTCCAGCATGGGCTGATCAATAACTGGCTGTTGCACATTCGCGATATCTACCGCCGCTACCAGAAACCGATCGACCGCTTACCCAGCCACGAAGCCCGGGTCAATCGCCTGTGCGAACTCAACGTGATTGAACAAGCCTACAACGTTGCCAACTCCACCATCATGCAGGCGGCTTGGCAGCGCGGCCAGGAGGTCACAGTTCATGCCGTGATCTACGGTATGGAAGAGGGCCTGCTGGAGAGTGCCGGCTTCACCGCCAGCGACAATGACGGCCTGGATCAACACTACGACATGGCAGTCGCCAAGATCTTCTCCTGAAGCCCCGCAACATGGCGGCGTTAGCCGCCAGTGCGCGCCACCAGCTGCACCACCGCCGTGACCCGATCGCCCTGCGTGGGCAGCTGGCCAGCCAAAGCACGCCCAACATCAGTGGGCCCGGTGTGATAAGGACAATCGCACTGCTCGTAGCACTGATCCCAGATCTCACCTCTCCCCGTATTCATTGAGTCTGATGCCAACTCCGCCGGCGCATCGCAGGCGGTGACGGTCATCATCGGCCACAATCTAGTGCTGTCAACGCAAGGAGCTGCCCTATGACTGCCATCCGCCGCTGGCCACTGCTGCTGGCCTTGGTTGCCCCCCTGTGTCTCGCCGCCGAGCTACGCTTCACCTTGGGCGAGCAGCAGCTACACCTGACGGCTGCCGCCCCGCTGCAGCTGGAACAGCTGGCCAGCCTGCGTCAGCCCCGGCTAATCAGCCTGGGGCCGGCCGACGAGCTGCTGATCGGCTCGCGTGGTGGCGAGCTCTACCGTCTGGCACCGCCCTATCGCCAAGTCGAGCTGCTGGCTACCCTCCCCGGTTACCCCCACCATGCGCTGGTGCGCAACGGCGAGATCTTTGTCGCCACCACTGCCGCCGTCCTGCGCGGCCCCTACGCCAGCGATCAGCCCCTTGACCTTGACCAGCTCAAACCTTGGTTAACCTTGCCCGGTGGCGGCGGTCACACCTCAAGAACCCTGGCAATCGACAGCGCCAAGCGGCTCTATGTCGCACTGGGCATTACCGGCAACTGCAGCGATCAATATCTCCACCCCAGCTACCCCTTTAACGAACAGCGCGGCGGCATCGCCCTGATCGACGAAAGCGGGTCAACGCCACAGCTTTCCCCCTTCGTCACCGGCATGCGCAACCCGGTGGGGGTGATCTGGCATGGCGATACCC
>JAGOCY010000263.1 GCA_017998495.1 Corallincola sp. | reverse complement strand
GACCTTTTCCGCCAGCAGGGTGACGTTAAATTCCCGCAACGCTTTGACCATACGAAATAATGTCGGTCGGTCGTGAGCCAAAAGGTCAATCTTGACCATATCCACATAGGGCATCAGCGGCCGCCACGAGGCGTCATAGACAAAATCATCCAGGGCAATGCGATAACCGGCGGCTTTGAGCTTGGCGCACACCTCCACCATCTCCTGCGATGGTGCCGTGTCCTCCAGAATTTCCACCACCACCGTCTCTTTCGGCAGGATCTCTGGCACCCGCACCAGCAGGCTCAATTCGGGGAAGTTGATAAAGGCCGGGTGGCCATCGGTGATGTTGTCCAGCCCCAGATTGAAATGGCTGCCCGAAATCAGGCGTGAGGTGGCCTCATGGGGGTTGATGTCAGGAAAGGCGTTTTTGAGGCTGTCGCGAAACAGTAGTTCGTAGCCGACCAGCTGCTTGTGGCTATCCAGAATGGGTTGGCGGGCAACGTAAAACAGCATGGTAATCACCCCTGTGCCGGCGCAGCGACTTCGATGTGGTTACTCTAGCCGCTGACCTTTTGGGGGTGTGTGACCCAGCAGGCAAACGGGCGCAGTGGCGACTGCGCCCGTCACGCTGTTCAGAACTGATAGCCCAGGCTGAGCCCGAGCAGGTGGGCGTCGGCGCGCGACAAGCGGCCATCAAAGCGGCTGATGGTCTGGTGCTGGCCGTTTACCGGCAGGCTGAACGTTTCAGTCACTTCGACTTTCTCTCCGAGCAGATAGGCATAGCCGGCATCCAGCTGCCAGTGGTCACCCAGCTGCCAGCCAGCGCCAAGGCTCAGCCACTGGCGGTCGGCATCGGGGATCGACAGGCTGCGGCGATGGGCCGGCACCGGCGATTGATCATTGGCGTAACCGCAACGCAGTTGCCATTGCTGGTCCAGCTGCCAATCGGCGCCGATGGCGTAGCGCCAGGCATCCTGCCACTGCTCCTCTTTGGCGATCAGGCTGCTGCCGTTATCAAAATCAACCTTGAGCTGGTCGAAGCTGTGCCAGGCGGTGTGCAGGGCGCCGATATGCAGAGCCAACGGCGCGGCCAGCTGCCAGCGGGCGGCCAGCTCGGTCATTGCCGGCAGGGTCAGATCGACGCTGCCGGGGCCATTGGCGCTCGGTAGCAGCGCTGAGGTGGCGCTACCGGTGAGGCTCAGCGCGACTTCGCTGCGATAGCTGATGGCCAGCCGCAGCTCATCACTGGGGGTCAACACCGTTCCTAGCTCATAGCCGTAGCCCCAGTCGTCGCCAGATACATGCAGAATCGGCTGGTTGGCTGGTACCACCGGCAGTTGTGGCAGTACGCCAGTGGCTGCCGCTACCGGGTTGTACTGGCTGATGGCCGCCGAGAGGCTGGCGAAGTAGGCGGGGGTGGAGGTGGACAGGGTGGCGTCGGCGTAGACCGCGCGCAGGCCGGCGCCGATGCTCCACTGCTCGTTCACCTGCCAGCCCAGGGACGGCTTGAAGGTGATGGCGGTCAATTCGGTTTTGTCGCCATATTCCAGCGTATTGCTGCTGGCTGGATAGTCAGTGGCCAGACCGAATTCGGCAAAAGAGCCAAAGCCGAGCACCACGCGATCGTTGATCGGCATGGCGATGAACAAACTCGGGATCAGGGCATCGCCGGCAATGCCCTCGGCGTCGCCGCTGTAGCTGTTAGCCTGTAGCGACAGGCTGCTGCCGCTGGCGCCGTTGGCGGCCGTGGCCAACTGGTTGTAGATGGTGGCCAGATCGCTGCTGACCTCGCCGCTGATATCCACCTTCGGGTAGATGTAGGCGACGCTGGAGGTCATGCTGACAGCCTTGAACTGGGTCAGGGCGGCGCTGTTGCGCGCCTGCACTGCGGCATCGCCGAGGCTGGCGGCCTCGCCGGCATAGCTGCGGCCAAGGCCGCTGATGCTGGTTTCGCTCAGCTGGAAGCCGGCGGCCAGAGCCAGGGGGCTCAGCAGAGGGGAAAGGGCCAGGGTCAGCGCCGGTAAGGTGGTGGTCAGACGAAACGGGTACTGCATGTTTCGGATCGCGTGTCAGGCAAGCGCGGGGCTTGCAGTAAGAAAGGCGCGCATGCTACCAAGGCCGGCCACAAAGACAAGGTAAGCCCCTATGGAACAGCTGCAGTTGCGAGTGCTGTCGTTTGCCGAGCTGAGTGCCGCCAGCCTGCTGGCGCTGTTGACCCTGCGTCAGGAGGTGTTCCTGATCGAACAGAACAGCCTCTATCGCGACCTGGACGGTGATGATCCGGCCAGCCTGCATCTGTTGTTGCGGGCACCGGCCGCCGCTAATCAACTGGTGGGCTATGGACGGCTGTTGATCACCCGCAGCGAAGCTGTTGTCGGCCGGCTGGTGCTGCATGCCGACTGGCGCCGCCATGGGCTGGGGCGCCAGCTGCTGGAGGCGACCATGGCGGTGGCGGCGGAGTGGGGGCCGGGCCTACCGCTGCGGCTGGGGGCCCAGTACCCGCTGCTGGACTGGTATCGCCAGGCCGGCTTTGAGCCGCAGGGCGAGCCCTATGACGATGGCGGCATTTTGCACATCACCATGGTGCGGCCATCGTTGACGGTCGCACCGCTGCCTGCCGATCAGCGCACCGCCAGCTGGAAGATCAGCGCTTCGGCCTGACAGGGAAAGGTGATGCTGGCCTGCAGCAGCTGCTGCTCGCCCTGGGCGGTCAGTTGATGAGTCACGCTGACCGGCTCCGACGCCTTGCTGTTGGCCAGTGCTGTCCACTCGGCGATCAGCGCCGCCGCTTCATCACCGTTGGCCACCAACCGCTGCAACTGGGCGCTGCAGTCGCTGCCATCAATGACAGTGCCGATATCCATGCAGCAGCAGGCCGGGGTATCGCAGCTGCCCATGCCGTTGTTGTTGTTCATACGCGTGATCCTTGGCAGATGGAGAGAATTGGCGCTAGGCCGTGGTGGCGGAAGCTTAGCGAAGGCCCATGAGCTCAGCCAGGATCCTGGTCAAGCTTGCGGGTCTCAACCACACTGAGGGCCGGATATGGCCAAGACGCGGCAAATTTTTATGCCGTTGAAAGAAAGGAGCGGCGATGGCGGTCTCTGCCAGCATGAACGCAGACCATCTCCGATTCACTGCCCTGGTCCGGGCCTATAGCAGCGACCTGTTCCGCTATGCCCTGTGGCTGTGCGGCAACCGCGCCGTGGCCGAGGATCTGGTGCAGGAGAGCTTTGCCCGTGCCTGGCGGGCGCTCGACAGCCTACAGGATGAGAGGGCCGCCAAGGGCTGGCTGATCACCATCTTGCGGCGCGAGAACGCTCGCCGTTTTGAGCGGCTGCAACCCCTGCTGGTGCACGATGATGAGGTGGTGCTGGTCGATGACCATGGCCTACATGCTGAAACCCAGCAGGAAAATGAGTGGTTGCGACGGCGCATTGCCGCGTTGCCTCTTGAGTATCGCGAGCCGCTGGTGCTGCAGGTGCTGCTTGGCTACAGCGGCGATGAGATCGCGGCGTTGCTGGAACTTAACCTCAATACCGTCAACACCCGGTTGTTCCGGGCCCGCGCCCAACTGCGCGAGATGCTGGAGGGCGATGCCCGGGTAGGAGGTCACAATGGGCGAGCTTGAGATCCGTCGGCGGCTGCTGACC
>JAGOCY010000262.1 GCA_017998495.1 Corallincola sp. | reverse complement strand
GCGCCGTAGCCCACTGCTGCCAAAAACGGGCCTTGAACAACACCGCATCCAGCCCCTGCTGCGCCTGATCAATCGCTCGATGGAGGGTGGCAAGAAACCAGCTTAGCCAGGCAGTGACATCCAGCGTACCCTTCTGTGTCTGCTCCAGAATGTCGTAGTAGGCCTTGCGCTCACGCTGGATCTGCGCCGACAGGCTGTAAAAGCGCTGGGGGCTACCATCGGCTCGGGCCAGCAACAGATCGCCGATGGCGCGGGCCATACGGCCATTGCCGTCATCAAAGGGATGCAGGGTGACAAACCAGAGATGCCCAAGGCCCGCCTTGATCAACGCGGGCTGCAGCGATGGGCCGTTCAGCCAGGCCAGAAAGCGGCTGATCTCTGCCTCCAGGCATGCCGCTGGCGGTGCCTCGAAGTGCACCCGCTGACGGCCAACAGGGCCAGACACGACCTGCATCGGCCCCGTCGCATCATCACGCCAACGGCCAATGCTGATGGGGGTCAGACCGGAATAACCAGAAGGGAAAAGCGCCGCATGCCAACCGAACAGCCGCTGTTGCGACACCGGATCATGGCAATGGCCGGTAGCATCGAGCACCATCTCCACCACCCCTTCGACATGCCGATCAACCGGTGCCAAAGCACCGATATCAACCCCCAACCGCCGGGCAATGCTTGAGCGCACCGACTCGACATTAAGCCGCTCACCCTCGATCTCGCTGGTTTTCACCACATCTTCAGTCAGTACCGCCAGACTGGCTTGAGCGCGCAGCGCCATGCCGACATCAGCCAGCCGCCCCATCAAGTGCCCCTGAGCACGGCTAACCCCAGCCATGGCCTCCGCCAATGCCGCCAGATCAAAACGCCAGTTCGGCCAGTCGCTGGCCTGCCAGATATAGTGGGGATCGCTGCTTTTCATCCGGTGATTATGGCGACAGTCGCCCAGCGCGCCAACTATTCACCGCAAAATTTGCGGCGAATAGCCACCTTATTCGCCGCAGGCGCCGGCCATCATCAAGAGGCGAGATGCGAGATACGAGTAGCGAAAGCCACTACCGCCGAGCAGAGCGTGCCTTTACCCCACGCCCTAGATCACCACCCGCACGACGAGCAGGGAGGCCGTGCGGAAACGGCCTTCCTGCTCGTCGTGCGGGCGCGGAAGCCCGCTCCAAGCGCCATAGGCGCAACTGCCGCGTAGCGGCAATTCAAGGCCCGGCCAGCGCCGGCCGGTCGGCGCTCTTATCAAATCGCTACGCGATTTGTCTTACTGCTCGCCCAAACCGACCCAGCTCAGGGCTCAACCAGGGCAACACCCGCTATTCGCCGCAAAATCTGCGGTGAATAACCGCCTTATTCGCCGCACCAACAAACAGGGCCCGCTAACGGGCCCTGCCTACCACCGAACGGGCAACACGCCCGCCGCGGTTAGCGGCTGCGCTTAGCCGGCTTGCCGCGGGGCGCGCTCTTCACCCCATCACCGCCGCGGCTGCTACGCGCCGGGCGGGCAGCACCATCGCTGCTGCGACCACGCGGGGCATCGCTGCTACGGCGAGCCCCTTCCGAACGCGCGCCTTCGCTGCGCGTGGTACGTGGTGCGTCGCTACGAGCGGTACGTGGTGCGTCACCGCGGCCAGCGCTACGGCCACCTTCACTACGCGGGGCATCGCTACGAGCGGTGCGTGGTGCGTCACCACGGCCAGTGCTACGACCACCCTCAGTACGCGGCGCATCGCTGCGACCGGTGCGTGGTGCGTCACCACGGCCGGTGCTACGGCCACCCTCGGTGCGCGGGGCATCGCTGCGAGCGGTGCGTGGTGCGTCACCACGGCCAGCGCTACGACCGCCGTCGCTACGTGGAGCATCACTGCGCGCGGCGCGTGGCGCATCACCACGGCCAGTGCTACGGCCGCCTTCGCTACGCGGAGCGTCGCTGCGACTGCCGCGGGCCGCATCGATGCCGCCTTTGGTGCGGGCACTCGGTTTTCCGCCGCTTTTGACCGGTTTGCTGGTGTCGCGGGCGCGCACGCCGGTGCCGGGATCGCGGCGTTTGAGCCGTTTCTGCTCGGCGCGGGCGCGCAGGCGATCGGCATTAGAACTCTTTTTGGGGGCTTCCAGCGGCTCAAGGCCGACCCAGCTGCGGATATCGTTGACCACTTCGGGTGCCAGTTCGCGCCAACGGCCAGCGGGGATATCACGGGGCAGCATCAGCTGGCCGTAGCGCACCCGGATCAGGCGGCTGACGGTACAGCCCTGGCTCTCCCACAGGCGGCGCACTTCGCGGTTGCGCCCTTCGCTCAGGGTGACGTGGAACCAGCGGTTGGCCCCCTCGCCACCGCGTTCGGCGATGGTGTCGAACTTGGCCGGGCCATCTTCCAGCTGCACCCCCAGCTTGAGGTTGCGCAGGGTCTCGTCGTTGATGTCGCCCAGCACCCGCACCGCGTATTCGCGTTCGATCTCATAGCTGGGGTGCATCAGCCGGTTGGCCAGCTCACCATCGGTGGTCAGCAGCAACAGGCCGGAGGTGTTGATGTCGAGACGACCGACCACGATCCAGCGCGCTTTGCCCGCCGATGGCAGGGCATCAAAGATGGTGGGGCGGCCTTCCGGGTCACGGCGGCTGCAGATCTCCCCTTCCGGTTTGTGGTAGGCCAGCACCCGGCCGAGGGCCGGCTCCCAGTCGACGCTGATCTGGATGCCATCGACCACGATGCGATCATCGGGGCCAACGCGGCTGCCCAGCGCGGCTACCTCGCCGTTAACGGTTACCCGCCCGGCGCTGATCCACTCTTCCAGATCGCGGCGCGAGCCAAGGCCGGCACGGGCCAGGGTCTTCTGCAGTTTTTCGCTCGACATTGTTCATTCTCCTCGGTCGCCATCCCGGCGGGGTCTTGTTAGGAATCGGGGCTGGGGTCACTACCCTCAGCGGGGGGCGGATTGTCCATGAGCGGCGGCAACTGCTCAAGGCTATTGAGTCCAAAGTAGTCGAGAAAAGCAGCAGTGGTGGCGTAAAGGGCCGGTCGACCCGGCACCTGCCGGTGGCCCACCACCTTGATCCAGCCCCGCTCCTCCAGGGTGCGAATGATCGGGGTACCCACCGCCACGCCGCGCACCTCTTCAATTTCGGCACGGGTAATGGGCTGGCGATAGGCGATCAGCGCCAGTGTCTCCAGCGTTGCCCGCGAGTAGCGCGGTGCCCGCCCCGGCCACAGCTGGCCGAGCAGCGGGCTGATCGCCGGGTTGGAGACAAAGCGGTAACCGGCGGCGGTCTCCACCAGATTGACGCCGCGCTCGCGGTAATCACCCGCCAGCGTTCTCATCAGTTTGCGCAGCCGCTCCTGGCCCACCAGATAGGGCGACAGCAGCGTCTCCTGCAGCTCTTTGAGCGGCAGCGGCCGCCCGGCGACAAACAGCGCCGCTTCCACCAGCTGCTTCAACTGCTCGTCGTTGATGCGGCTAGCCAAGGGCCACCTCCGCCGGCAGCGCATCGTCTGCCAGCTCACGGCCGACGCGGGCGCGCACATGGATCAGCGAGAAGGGCTCGTTCTGCACCAGATCGAGCAGCGACTCGCGCACCAGTTCGAGAATGGCCAGGAAGGTGACCACCACCCCGGCCCGCCCCTCTTCAACCTCGAACAGGGCATCGA
>JAGOCY010000261.1 GCA_017998495.1 Corallincola sp. | reverse complement strand
ATAAGGCAAGAGTTCATAGAGCGGGCGAGACAGCATCTGCATGCGCTCCTGCTCATTTTGTGACCAATTCCAGTATAGAGCAGCAGATTGAGGGTGGCCGGCGATGCTGCACCGACCACCGTGATTCAACCATCAGTAGTAGGTGACATCCTTGATCCGCCGTACCGGCGCCGTCAGCAGATAGAGCCGCTGCATATCGGCGGTATCCAACGCCATCTCGGTGACATAGGTGTCACCCACGGCGTAGGAACGAACCACCTTGGCCCCGCGCACCAGCCCCGACACCTCGGCCCGCAGCCGATCGTCACGCAGGGCCAGCTCGCCCACGGTTTGCTGACCATTGATCTGCTGACCGTTGAGCTGCTCGGCCAGCTCACGATAGGCCTCCAGCTTGCTGACCTTGATGGCGTTCAGCACCCGCGCATCGCTGTTGCCACCCGGCTGGGCGCTGATGGAGGCATAGCCCACCGCTTCCAGCGTCGGATATTTGTCAGGGCCGACATATTCCCACTCCACATGCTTGTCGACGATGCTAGAGCAGGAACCCAGCAGCAGCGCCAGCGCAATGATGATCAGGGGGCGCATCATTAACCTCCGTTCTTGGTCTGGGTGGTGGCCGGCAGTTCGGCACCGGCCGATGCAGTCAGCGCAATACATTCGCGCTCGGGGCCGCGCTCCAGCGCACCGCCACTGCCACGGCTCACCCGCTGCCCGCCATAGCCTTGCCCCACCTGCGGATAGGCGCTGTAGGGGATCAAGGCGGTCGCGCTGGCCATCACCGTGCGATCGCTGATCGACACCGCACGCACCACCGTGGTCCAACCACCGGGGCCGGGTTCCATCACCCCGGTGACCAGATAACCGATCGCCATCTTGCTCTGCAGCCGGCGGAAATCGCGGGACATCGCCAGATCTCCCTCGGCCGCCACATCGATCTGACCGGTGAGCTTGTAATCGACCACGGTCCAGCCGGCCCGCTGCAGCTGAGCCGCCAACAACTCTGCCAGTAGATTGCCGCTGTCGCTGACGGTACGTAGATCTTTCATGGTCACCAGCGAGGTCACGGCCACCGGCGCCTTGGCACCAATGCCGCGATTGCTGGCCACCAGCTGACGGGTCAGGGCGATGGCATGTTGCTCAAGATTGGCCACCACCCGGCAACTCTTTGCCGCCGGGGGGGGCTCGGCGGCGACCGCTGGTTCGCTCTTGGCGCAGCCGCCCACCACCACCGCGACAACCACGGCCATCAATCCGGCCAAGGTACGGCGGGCGGTATACGGCAACAGATTGGCGCGCATCCTCATTCTCCTCGATGGCGGGACAGACCCGCTGCTGGCTCCAACGAAGCAAAGGCTGTGCCATCAACCAGGGTCAAGCCTTTGTCACCCGCTTGCGGCATGACTTCTGCATTGCCTGCGCCATCGCCGGGGCCCGCAGCCCCGCCAGCCGGAGATTTTGACGTGAGCCGCATCTGTCATCTGCTGTTACTGCTGCTGGCGCTAACTTTGCCCAGTCACGCCGCCTGGTATGAAGCCAGCGGCTCAGCCCCGATTGACGGCGATCTCGACAGCGCCCGTCAGGCCGCTATCGATGATGCCGTGCGTAACGCCCTGATCTTTGCCGGTATGGAGCTGCACAGCGGCCAGATGGTGGAAAACGGCGTGCTCACCCGTGACCATCTGAGCTGGTCGAGCCACGCCAGTGTCCATAACATCCGGCTGCTCGGTGAAACCCGCAGCGGCGACCGGCTGACAGTACAGATCCACGCCGAACTGCGCGCAACGCCCAGCGATTGCCAGAATCCGCGCCCCAGCCGCAAGCGGCTGAAGCTCGACGGCGTGACCAGCGCTAACCTCGCGCACCTCACCCTTGGTGGCCTCTATCGCCTGGGCGAAGACAACCGCAATGAACTGGTGCGCCAGATCGAACGGGTCGCCGGCCAGCGGGTATCGCTGATCGACAGCCTGGATGCCCCCTACCGCATGACGGTCACCATCGCCGATGCCACCCTGCTTGAAGACTATCCACCCGCCTGGAAGCTGTGGGACGAACCGCCACGCCGCGCCCTCAAACTGCTGGTGTCACTGCGCCACAACCACAGTGGCGAGCCCGTCCTCAATCAAGAGTATGGCGGCGCGGCGCGCTGGCCGTTTGCCAGCAACGAGCAGATCGACAGCGGCACCAGCCGTTACTGGCAGAGCAGCTACGGCGCCCTCAACCGGTCGCTGCTGGAGCAAGTGGCCCGGGATCTCAACCACGCCCTCGCCTGCAAGCCGCTCTACGGGCGGGTGGTATCGGTGCAGGGTAAGCGCTTGTGGCTGGATATCGGGGTGAAGGACGGCATTAATCAGGGTTTCACCCTTAACCTCTACAAAACCCGGCAGTTTCTGGAAGCCGACGGCAGCGTACGCACCGTACTGCTGGCCGAAAGCCGCACCGTCAAGGTCTCCGGGGTGGATGGCGAACGCAGCTACATCGACTTTGCCAACATCGCCGATGCCGCCGGCTACCAAAGCGGCGATCAGGTGATTGAACCCTGAGCGTAAAAGGCGGCTGCCATTGGCCGCCCCTGTCGCTATAATCGCCGCGCCCGCTCTGGCGGGCATTGGTACGCCCCCGTAGCTCAGTTGGATAGAGCAGTCGCCTCCTAATGTGTTGGGCACCAGCTGGCGAAAGCCGCTGCGTGAATGGAGTCAAATTCGGGGAACCCTGGGGATGACCAGCGATGGTTGTCTGTGGCAATCCCGAGCCAAGCCCGCCACTGTGGCGGGAAGGTGTAGAGACTAGACGGCTCCGGCCGGCCGTAGCTGCAGCTACGCGGCCAAGGGATAGTCCAGCCCGCAAACTGTGGCAGCACAGGCGGCGAAAGCCGTAGCGGGATGAAGCGAAAGGTCGCGGGTTCAACTCCCGCCGCGGGGCGCCAATCATCAACCGGCCGGCAACTGCCGGCCTGCGGAGTTGCCAATGCGCCGTCCAGCCACCGTCATCATCACCCTCAGTCTGCTGCTGGCAGCTGGCGTCGCCGCGCTATGGTGGTGGCCTCAGACGCAAGCGCCGCTCACGAGCGCTCAGGCCAGCGCCTCTTACCAGCCTGCCGCCTGGCGGGTCGAACTTGATGATGGTGAATCGGCGCTGCTGGTTGGCACCATTCATGTCGGCAAGCCCGACTTCTACCCCCTACCTGCTGCAATCGCCCAGCCATTGACGATAACACCGTGCCTGGTGATGGAACTGGATCTGAGCGATCCACAATACGAACAGGCCACTGCCAGCGCCGCCCAACGCTTCGGCTACCTGCCCGCCGACCTCAAACTCTCCACATTGCTGCCCGCAGAACTGTGGCCGCAGGTGGACGCCGCCGCCCGCAGCATCGGTCTGGTCCCCGCTGTCAGTGAGCGGATGGAACCCTGGCTACTGGCCACCACGGTACAGGTACTGGCCCTCGCCAGTCTGGGCTATCAGCCAGCGCTCGGGGTCGATCAGCATCTTGCCGCTAGCGCCAGCCGCAACCCAGAGCAGACCATCATCGCGCTGGAAAGCGTCGAGCAGCAGTTAGCGATCATCGCCAGCGACCGCGCCGGTGGTATCGAGATGCTGCGCCAGCTGGTCGTCACTGATGCCGCGCGTGAGGGCGAGCGTTTGGTCAATGCCTGGCGC
>JAGOCY010000260.1 GCA_017998495.1 Corallincola sp. | reverse complement strand
CATCACCTGACCAGGATGGCGCGGCAAGATAAAACCGACCTGGCGCAGCGTCTGCTCCAGTTTGGCGTAGAAGCGTTCCAGCTCCTCGGCGGGCGGATAATCGACCTCCGCCTCGGCCATCACCAGCCCAGCACTGGCCGCCATGCGCAGTTCGTAGGTCACCACCTGTACCGCTTGCGCCAGATTAAGGGCGCTGTAGTCGGGGTTAGAGGGAATATGCAGATGGTAGTGGCACTTTTGCAGTTCATCGTTGGTGAGGCCATTGCGCTCGCGGCCAAAAACGATGGCCACCGGATGACGGCGGGCTTCAGTGGTGGCGCGCAGGCCACACTCGCGGGCATCCAATGCTGGCCAGCTCAACGTGCGCGGCCGGGCGCTTGTACCCACCACTAGCGCGCAGCCGGCAATCGCCTCATCCAGCGAATCGACGATCCGCGCCTGCTGCAGCAGCTCACTGGCGCCAGCGGCCAGGGCGACCGCTTTGCCATCGATCGCTTCTTGCGGATTGACCAGCACCAGTTGTGACAACCCCATGTTTTTCATGGCACGCGCCACCGAGCCGATGTTGCCGGCGTGGCTGGTTTCAACCAGAACAATGCGAATTGCCGACAGCTGCTCCATGGTGCGCCTGGGTCCCGCTCGCTAAAAGGGGCGATAGGTTAGCACAGCCAAGTTACCCGGCGCAGTCGTCCGTTGCCGCCACCCCCTCAACTGACTATAATTCGCGCCGCTTCTCCCCCGTTCTTTAGCAAATGGTGTCCTTGTCCATGCAGCCGATGCTTAATATCGCTGTGCGCGCCGCCCGTGCCGCCGGCAGTTTCATCGCCCGCTCTTTCGAGCAGGTTGACCAGATCCAGACCGAACAGAAAGGTGCCGATGACTTCGTCACCAACGTCGACCGCGAAGCCGAGCGGCTGATCATCGACACCATTCGCAAGGCCTACCCGGACCACCAATTCGTTGGCGAAGAATCGGGTGTCTCTGGCGCCGACGCCAGCGACTATCAGTGGATCATCGATCCGCTGGACGGCACCACCAACTTCGTCCGCGGCATCCCCCATTTCTCGGTCTCCATCGCCTTGCAGATCAAGGGGCGGATCGAGCATGCCGTGGTCTTTGACCCAATCCGTAACGAACTCTTCACTGCCAGTCGCGGTCGCGGCGCCCAGCTCAACGAGCGCCGCCTGCGCGGCACCAATGCCAAGGACATGCGTGGTGCCCTGCTCGCCACCGGCTTCCCGTTCCGCAACCGCAACTACCTCGATAGCTACCTCGCCATCTTCCGCGCCTTTTTCGAACAGGCCGGTGATGTGCGTCGTGCCGGCTCAGCGGCGCTCGATCTGGCTTATGTCGCTGCCGGCCGTATGGACGGTTTCTGGGAACTGGGGCTCAAGCCCTGGGATATCGCCGCCGGTGAACTGCTGGTGCGCGAAGCCGGCGGCCTGGTCTGCGACTTCACCGGTGACAGCAACCACCTGAGCGAAGGCCATATCGTGGCTGGCGCCCCCAAGGTGGTGAAAGAGATGCTGATGCGCATGCGCCCGCTGCTGCCTGCAGCCATGCTGCGCGGCTAAACAACCCCGCGATCAAAAAAGGCGTCCGCTACGGACGCCTTTTTTATGGCCGAAAGGCTGGCTGACTTACATCAGCGGTGCCTGATCTGCCCCTTCTTTTTCCACCTGGGTCGGCATCAGATCTTCGCGGCTGACACCCAACCAGAAGGCCATGGCACTGGCAGCATAGATGGAGCTGTAAGTACCGACAAAGACCCCGAACAGCAGCGCCAGCGAGAAGTTCTCAAGCAGCTGACCGCCCAGCAGGTAGAGCGACACCAGCACGATCATGGTGGTACCGGCAGTGATAAAGGTGCGGCTGAGGGTCTGGGTCAGGGAGATATCGAAGTTCTCCTCGGTCGACACCCCACGCAACAGACGGAAGTTCTCGCGTACCCGGTCAAAGATCACGATGGTGTCGTTGAGCGAGTAGCCGATCACCGACATCACCGCAGCCATCACCGTCAGATCGAACTCCAGCTGCAGCAGGGAGAACAGCCCCATCACCATCAGGGTGTCATGCACCAGCGCGGTCACAGCACCGACGGCAAAGCGCCACTCAAAGCGCATCGACACATAGACCAGAATCGCGGCAATGGCTGCCAGTGCGGCCATAAAGGCCACATCGCGGAACTCCTCGCCGATGTTAGGGCCGATAAATTCCACCCGGCGCAGCTCGAGCGACACATCAGGCGCATTTTTAAGGCTGGAGACCACAGCTTCAGCGATCGCCTCAGGGGCCACGCCTTCCTGCGGTGCCAGACGGATCAGCACATCGGTGGTGGTGCCAAAATGCTGCACCACGGCGGCGCCGACTTTGCCGGCATCGAGGGCCTGGCGCACCGCATCAAGCTCAACCGGTTGGCTGTAGGCCACCTCGACAATAGTGCCACCGGTGAAGTCGAGGCCCCAGTTGATCCCTTTGGTGGCCAGCGACACTAGGCCAATCGCCACCAAGGTCAGGGAGATAACGCAGGCCACCACTTTATGCCGCATAAAGCGGATGGTGCCCTTGGCTCTGAACAGTTCAAACACGATGCTGCTCCTTAGATCGAGAGCCGGTCGAGACGCTTACCGCCCCAAGCGCTGTTAATAATGGCTCGCGACACAATGATGGCGGTGAACATGGAGACCACGATGCCGATCATCAGGGTGACGGCGAAGCCACGCACCGGCCCGCTGCCAACGGCAAACAGGATCACAGCGGTGATCAGGGTGGTGATGTTGCCATCGAAGATGGAGCTGAAGGCGTTATCGAAACCGCTGTGGATCGCCTGCTGCACCGATTTGCCATCGCGCAGCTCCTCACGGATACGCTCGAAAATCAGTACGTTGGCGTCCACCGCCATGCCCAGGGTGAGGACGATACCGGCCATGCCAGGCATGGTCAGGGCAGCGCCCGGGATCATCGACATGATGCCGACAATACCAACCAGATTGGCGAACAGGGCCACGTTGGCCACCAGACCAAACTTGCGGTAGTAGACGCCCATAAAGATCACCAGCGCCACGAAGCCCAGCAGAATGGCCTCGATACCACGCTCAATGTTCTCCTTGCCCAGGCTCGGGCCAATGGTGCGCTCCTCGACAATCTGAATCGGCGCGATCAGTGCGCCTGCCCGCAGCAGCAGCGCCAGTTCATGGGCTTCAGCGGGCGAATCCAGGCCAGTGATGCGGAAGCTGCTCCCAAGACGGCTCTGAATGGTGGCGACGTTGATCACCTCCTGTTTCTTGACGAATACCGGGTTACCCTGAGCATCACGCTCGCCAGTGCCCTTGAACTCGATAAACAGGGTGGCCATCGGCTTGCCGATGTTGTCTTTGGTTTCACGCGACATCTTGCTGCCGCCAGCGCCATCGAGATCGATGTTGACCTGGGGCATACCGTTTTCATCGACGCTGTTACTGGCCCCCACAATGTGGTCGCCGGTCAGTACCGTGCGCTTTTTAAGCAGCACAGGGGCGCCGTTACGATCGGTCAGCAGCTCAGAACCAGCCGGGACCCGGCCGCCAACGGCGGTGGCCAGATCATTCTCAATGTCCACCATGCGGAATTCGAGCGTAGCAGTGGCGCCCAGGATCTTCTTGGCTTCAGCGGTGTCCTGAAC
>JAGOCY010000259.1 GCA_017998495.1 Corallincola sp. | reverse complement strand
ACTGAAGTCTATGCACCGCTGCGCGCCAAAGCTGGAACGGCTACTGGATCGATGCGGCCTCTACCCTGCGCATGACCGATGAAGCGGTGATCATCCTCGATCCGGTCAATCGCAAGGTGATCGATCAGGCTCTGGCGGCTGGCAGCAAAACCTTTGTCGGCGGCAACTGCACGGTGTCGCTGATGCTGATCGCCCTCGGTGGCTTGTTTGAAGCGGATCTGGTGGAGTGGGTTAGCCCTCATACCTATCAGGCTGCCTCCGGTGCCGGCGCCAAGAATATGCGCGAGCTGATCAGCCAGATGGGGGTGATCCACGACTCGGTCAAAGGTCTGCTCGACAATCCGGCTTCGGCCATTCTTGAGATCGACCGCCAGGTCGCCGCTACCCAGCGTGATGGCAGCTTCCCCACCAAAGAGTTCGGCGCACCGTTGGCGGGCTCGCTGATCCCCTGGATCGACAAGGCCCTCGACTCCGGCCAGAGCAAGGAGGAGTGGAAGGCCCAGGTGGAAGCCAACAAGATCCTTGGCCGCAGTGCCGAGCCGGTGTTTATCGACGGCATCTGCGTACGCATTGGCGCCATGCGCTGTCACAGCCAGGCGTTGACCATCAAGCTCAAGAAAGACCTGCCGGTGGCAGAGATTGAGGCGCTGCTGGCCGCTCACAACCCTTGGGTCAAAGTGGTGCCGAACGTGCGCGAAGTGACGGTCAAGGAGCTGACCCCGGCCGCCATCACCGGCACCCTGACGGTCCCGGTTGGCCGTATCCACAAGCTGACCATGGGCCCGACCTATGTGGGCGCCTTCACCTGCGGTGACCAGCTGTTGTGGGGGGCTGCTGAGCCGCTGCGCCGCATGCTGCGCATCATCGACGGTTCGCTCTAAGCCGTTGCCAGATCACGGGCGCTGCGGCGCCCGTGGTTTTATTCACCTTTATTGATGGAGCCTCGGCATGGCTGACTGGATCGGCTATTTTGCCGCTTTCTGCACCACCTTTGCTTTTGTGCCCCAAGCGCTGCACACCTGGCGTAGCAAAGACACCAGCGGTATCAGCCTTGGCATGTACAGCATCTTCGTGCTCGGTATTGCCTTGTGGCTGTGCTATGGCCTGCTGATTGGTAACTGGCCGGTGACCATTGCCAATGCCATCACCCTGGTGCTGGCCGGTTCGGTGTTGCTGCTCAAGATCCGCCACGGATAACTGCTGTCGTGGCTTGATTCGTGGCAGTAGCTGGGTCACCTTGACCGCAGTCGCCGCCACGGAGTCGCAGATGCCCAGCCGCAACGTCTTTTTTGCCCTGCTATCGCGCATGGAGAATATCCAGCGCTGGAGCAAGTCCAACCCCACCCGTTCTGAAAACGTCGCCGAGCACAGCCTGCAGGTGGCGATGTTTGCCCATGCCCTCGGGGTGATCCGCAATACCCTGTTTGCCGAGCGCGGCACTGTCGATGCCAACCTGCTGGCCACCCTAGCGCTCTACCATGATGCCCCCGAGGTGCTGACTGAGGACGTCAACAGCCTGGTCAAGTACAGCCATGACCGCATGCTCAAGCTCTGTCGCGAGATGGAGGCGATCGCCTGTGACATGCTTACCCACACCGTGCCCGATGAGCTGCGCGCCGCTTATCTGCCGCTGATCCATCAGGAGGCGGACAAGGACCATATTGAGCTGGTTAAGGCGGCGGACCTGCTGGCGGCCTATGCCAAATCGATGTCGGAGCTACGCGCCAACAATACCGAGTTTCGCGGCTCGCGTGACAAGCTGGAGCGGGTTCTGGCTCATTTCCGTGAACGGCTGCCCGAGGTGAACTGGTTTATGGAGCGGCTGATGCCGGCGTTTCAGCTGACCATCGATGACTTGGTTGATGCTGCGTTTGCCAGCGAACTCAAAGAGGGGCAGACCACTATTCTGGAACGGCGGATCGGCGTCGATTGATGGCAGATAACGGCAACCGGCGCTCGTGGGCGCCGGCTGCCGTTGGCGCTCAGGTTCAGGCGCGAACGCTGACCACCGAGTTGTCGCCACCTAGCGGGTTGGCGCGATAGGACTCGGCGGCCCAATCGTTGTCGTAGAGCTCTTCACCGCTGTCCAGCTTGAGACAGAAGCGATACTCGTAATCCTCTTTCTGATCCGTGGGCAGTTCGACCACCGCCTTGAAGGCGCCGCTCTTCTGCTTCTTCAGCGGCTCCTTCTGCCAGCCGAGAGCCTCGCATAGCAGGTAGGCCTCGCTGGCATTACGCGCTGCTTCCGGTTCAATCTCGAAAGTCACCTTGACCACAGGTTTGCTTTTCAGGAATTGCTTCTTCACAGGCATGGGTTCGACTCCTCTCTCTGGTTGTCCCAATCCATTTGGGTTGCGGCCGGCCTTTTGCTGGTCACCAGACGCACCGAAACCGGGCAAATTGTAAACTGCCTTGATGAACAAATCATGGCAGGCGGCTTCGCCAATCAGTTTTTATGCCAGTTTGCTGATCTGTCCCCGGCTGCTTAGCGCTGCAGGTGGTGGCTGAGCAGGGCGCCAGTGAAGCGCTTGCGCAGGTAAAAACCCTTGGGATTAATGCTGACCGGTGCCCCCTCGGCATTGGTGGCGGTGGTGCGTACCCGGCTGTTGGCGGCCTTGGGACGCAGCTGCAACCACTGGCCATGGCGGGCGTGGAGACGGTCGAGCTGGCCGAGGGCCAGCAGCTCCATCAGCTCTTCGTAATCGGCCTGCAGCTGCTGCTCCCAGTCGCTGTCCATCTGCCACAGGAACCCCTGGCCGATACGGCGCTGGGCCAGCGGTAGCTGGCGTTCACCTTCAACTGGCAGCCACAGCACCCGGCTCAGCTTGCGCCTGAGCAGGCTGTGCTGCCAGCACTCGCCAGCAATGCCGGAGAGGGGGGCGGTGCAGACATAAGTGGTTTCCAGCGGCAAGCCATCGCCGCCAATGGGGATGGTCTTGAGTTCAATCCCCAGGTGGGCAAAGTCAGGCTGGGGGCGGGCGCCACCATCGGCCCCCAGTGCCAGCTCCAGATACTGGCCAATCAGCCCTTTATGGCGGCGCAGATCCGCAGGCAATGGCCGCTGCAGGCGTGTCGCCAGCTCACCCAGGGTCAGCCCGGCCAGGGCGGTAGCCCGGGCCAGCAGCTCCCGGCTGTCTGCTGGTGGTGCAATCTGCTGCTCAAACATTGTGCGCCCTTGCTCCAAAGCGGGTCGAGACCGCATCAGAATAACTTAAGTGCTTGTCTATGCTATTGAAAGCGCCTCGGCTTGGGCGCCTGAAGGGTGATTGTCCCGGGGTTGACGCTGGCTGTCCACACAAGAGTCCACAGCTGGCGGGGATAAGGGTAAAGACGGCGATGGCGGGCGCCGACAGGGGCTCGCCCCGCGCGCTTTTTAGGCGCCGCTGCTGCTTTTGTCGTCATTGAGGCTGTGGAAAAGTGGCCAGAAGGGCTGCTGGTCAAAGGCTGACCAGCCCTTTTGGTCCACAGCGAGCCAGGCCTATGAGTGACCGTCAATGGTGGACATAACCAAATTTAATCATGTGGTTACGCGTTTAACTGAACTATGGGTCAGGAAGGATAGTGCACTCAGGGTCAAAGTTATCTACAGGTGTTAGCCAGTTTTGCCCACATCTGCTGTGGATTTCGCTCATTAGTGTTCGATATCTGTGGATAAGTCTGCTT
>JAGOCY010000258.1 GCA_017998495.1 Corallincola sp. | reverse complement strand
GGTCATTGCCGAGCCCCTCACCCTGCTGACGGAGATAGCTGCGCTTGGCTTCGAAGTCGCTCAGGGCGAAGGCCAAGTCATCGCTGATGCGCTGGAGCTGGTCGCTGTTGGCGGCGGTGGCCAGCTCACGCAGACTGGTGCTGACCGCCACCAGCTGGCCCTGCATAGGGTTGGCCAGTGCGGCCAGCGCCACCAGCTGTGGATCGTCGCTGAACTCGCCCAGATCCATCAGCTCAAGCAGTGCCAACTCCGCATCCTCCACCGCGCTCAGGCTTTGTTGCAGCAGCCGCTGGCGCTGGGTTGCCGCCTGCAACTCGTCTGAGCGGGCGCTGAGCTGCTGATCCAGAGCGGCAAAATAGGCTCGCAGTGGCTGTTCCAGTGCCGCGCTACTGCCATCGCTGAGCAGGGTCTGTAGCTGGCGGTGGGCCTCAGTGGCGGCGCTGGCCAGCGCCACCAGACGTTGGCGCATGGCATCAAGCTGGTCATGGCTGCTGCTGGCAAAACCTGCTTGGCCATCGCGTCCAGCTTGCAGCAACAGCAGCTGCAGCTGGTTGCTGGCGGCCAGTGCCGGCAGGGTCTGTTCGCGCACTTGCTGTTCGCTGCCGCCGATGGTGGCCAGCTGCCATAAAGCCACAGAGCCGCTGGCCAGCAGCAGCAGGGTGATCACGGCAAAGCCGAGATAGATACGCAGGGCGATGGTGAGATGGCGCGGCAACAACAGGGGCAGGCGCATGGCGCTCTCCGGCAGCGGTCAGCAGTTAAATTTACGCACAACTGCCCCTACTTGCCTGCGCTGTCAGCGCAATTTCGTGCGCTCGTTCATGCCCCGCTGGCAAGGCCCGCCAGATAACGCTCAAGCGCCGCCAGTTCGCTGCGCAAGGCGCTGGAGAGCACCGGAAAGCGGCGGTAAGTCTTGGGATCGGCGCTGTCGGTTTCGATGTGAAAGCTGACCGCCAGCCGTTCGCGTTTCCACTGGTTGCGGCAGTAGAGGCGGTAATAACGCACCACCCAGGCCCCCAGCTGCTGCTGGCCATAGCGCTGACCAAGCGGGGTGCGGCCGAGGGCCTTGAACAGGGTGAGTGGCGTCAGGTGCTGGGTCTGGCCGAGGGCGCGCACCGCATCGAGCACCTCGAAGGGCATCAGATCGGCCTCGTCGGTCTGCTCCACCGGCCGCAGTTCGGCGGTGGGCTGCTGGGCGATCACCGGCGCCAGACAGGGCAGGGTCAAGCGCTGGCCATTGGCCAGTGGCAAGCCGTGATCATGCAGCCAGGCCAGCAGCCGCAGCACCCGCGATTTGCTGATGCCACCAATGGGGGCCAGCACGCCGCTGGTGTCGCCATCCATGGTGCAGTAACCGACGCTGGCTTCCGACAGGTTGGAGGTGGTGAGTAGCAGCTTGTTCTCGCGGTTGGCCACCAGCCAGATGCCGGGTGAGCGCACCCGCGCCTGAATATTCTGCAGCGCCAGATCATCATGGGCCCAGTCGAGGGGCTGATCCGGGGTCATGGCGTTGGCGCGGGCGATGTAGCCGTCGACCAGCTCGGCGATCGACCACTGGTGGTGGCGGGCGCCCACCCCGGCGGCGACGCTGGCGGCGGCGTCGCGGGTGACGCTGCCGGAGAAGCTGCTGCCCTGATAGACGGTGGTTAGCAGCTGCGCCATCAGCTGCTGCTGCAGGCTGACCAGATCCAGTTGCTGCGTATCGACACTCAGGCCACAGCCGGCCAGGGCTTCGCCATAGCGGCTGGCGCCCAGGGTGGCCAGCGCCTGGGCGTGGGCCAGATAGACGGCGCTGGCACACAGCGCCGAATCGGCGCCGCCGGAGAGGCTGACCACATAGCCACGGGTGGCGGTCTTGCGCTGCCAGTCCCACAGGCCGAGGGCCACGGCGCGCAGCACTTCATCGGCTTCATCCACCGCCAGTGGCGGCTGCGACTGGGCCAGCGGCGCGCGGTCATCCTGCTCGGGCCACAGCCCGCGCAGCTGGATCAGGCCGTGGCCATCATCGGGCGGCAGCATCTGGCTGCTCTGCAGCCGCTGGGCGCGGTTGGCCAGCAGATCGACCAGGGCCGCATCGACCACCAGTGGAGCAAAGGCCAGACGCTGGCCACGCAGCACGATCTGGCCGCCGCTGGCGATCAGGTTGCCGCCATCGTAGATGGCGCGGCCCGCTTCACAGCCGAGCAGGTTGGCATAGGCATAGATAACGCCGAAGGCGCGGCTGCCCTCGGTGATGAACTGTTCGCGCAGTGCCGCCTTGCCGATGGCGAAGTGGCTGGCCGAGGGGTTGAGGATCAGGTCGACGCGGCGGTTGTAGAGGCTGCGGCCGGGGCGGTTGGCCACCCACGAGTCTTCGCACACCTCGAAGCCGAAACGGATGCCGTCGATATCAAACACCAGATCGCCCACCGCCACCTGCTGGCTGCCCACCTGCAACTGGCTGACCTGACCGGCCGGCCAGGGGGTGAACCAGCGCGGTTCGTAATGGATGCCATTGCGCGCCAGCACCTGTTTGCACACCAGCCCGTGGAGCTGGCCCCGGCTGAGCACCGCCACCGCATTAAACAGCTGGCCGCCGGGCAGCCATAGCGGCAACCCCACGGCCACCACCAGCCCGTCCGGCAGCTCATCGGCCAGTGCCAGCAGCTTGAGCGGCAGGGGTTCCAGCCAGTCGCTGGCGAAGAACATGTCTTCACAGCCATAGCCGGTCAGCGCCAGCTCGGGCAGTAGCAGTAGCTGGGTGCCGGCGGGGGCGGCGGCTATGGCCTGACGGATCAGGGCCAGGTTGCCATCGACATCAAGAGCGGTGGTGTTGATGCTGGCCGTGGCCAGCCGCAGGGTGCTGTGCATGGATGCCACCAGGGGCAGGAAAAGCGGCGATGCGCGATTGTACGGCCAACCGCGGTTGGCCGCTAATCGTCAAGCCGGGATCAGAGCGCCTCGACCGTCACTTCCGGCTGATCGCCGCTGTTATCGAACAGGAAACGGTAACGGCCGGTGGCGGTGGGGGTGAAGCGGAAGCTGCGTCGACCCTCGCTGCAGTTGGCGCTCACGGTCTTACCCGGTTCCACCAGATCATCAGCCAGAGGACCGCAGTTGCTGCCCATCACCCAGCCAGCATCTGCAAATTTGAAGTAGTAGGGTTTGCCATCGGCGACCAGCTGGGCCTCGGCGGCATAACGCTGGTTACCCAGGGCCTGCAGCTGAAACTCATCGAGCGCTTCCCAGCCGTTGAAGGCGCCGCGCAGGTAGATATAGGAGGCGAGATTGCGTTCGCCACCCAGCCCCTGGCTGGTGGCGCTGCAACCGGCCAGCAGGGCCAGTATGGTGAGTAAGAGCAGCTGTTTCATCCCTGGGCTCCTTGGGCGCGGGCAAAGCGCACCACTGTGCCCCATTGATCGCGCGGCGCGATCTCGACCATCAGGGTCATCTTGTCGCCGCAGATATCCACATCCCAGCGTTCCTTGGCGTTACCCGACAGCACATGGCCATCGTGATCCAGCTGCAGCCGGCCATCGATGGCACTGCGCTGGGTGGCCAGCACATGGTAGGGGGCACAGTTGTAGTGCTCGGTGACAAAGGCGCTGAAGGCGCGCATCACATCGCGGTAGAGGTAGCCGTTGCTGTCGGCGACGCTGGCGCCGGACAACAGGCTGCTGTCGGC
>JAGOCY010000257.1 GCA_017998495.1 Corallincola sp. | reverse complement strand
AGGTGGCGATCCATTCGCCGGTCAATGTGGACGCAGTGCAGGTTGAGCTGCTATTTGCCGAGACGGCGGCCCGCATGCTGAATGTCAGCAACGCCGGCAAGCTGGGGATGTTGCAGAATATTCAGCGTCAACATGGGCTGCCGAACCTGCTGCCCAGCTATGCCATCGACGCACCAAGCGATGCCACTGACGGCAGTTCGCGGCCGACTTTCTCTGCCACCGAAGGGCTGAGGCTGCACCGGGTTGCGATGGGAGTGTGTTGCTTTAATGCCTTGCTCGAATCTAATGGCCTGCTTGCCAAGATGAGTCGGCCGTCCAGCAAGACTCCGGACAAGCAGAAGGAGTTCTGGGCGATCACGCCAAAGGGACTGCTGTTCGGCAAGAACATTGTGGATCCGCGCTGTCAGCGTGAGACCCAGCCGCACTGGTTCCAGAGCCGCTTTGCCGATCTGTTGGCCAAGGTTGGGCTGGGACAAGTGGCTGCCTGAAACTGACCATTTAATTGAGGATCTGGATGTATGAGTAATCCAAGTTTGGTCGCAGTGGTGGATATCGAAACTCTCGCACAGGGTCATGATGCGGTGATCGGTGCCATCGGGGTGGTGATTGTGGATGTGGCGCAGCTGCGTGCCGTGGATGAGTTCTACTGCCGGGTGGATCTGGCGCAGGGCCGCCAGCGTGATGACGACACCATGGCATTTTGGGAACGGCAGAAGATAGAGAGCCCAGCGGCATGGGAGGAGATGTTCGGTAATGCTGGCCGGCTGTTCCTGGTGGATGCGCTCAAGGCTCTTTCTAACTTCTTGGGCCGCCATTTTGACAAGGTGGCCGCGGTGGAGCTGATGGGCAACGGCAGCGAGTTCGACAACGTGCTGCTGGCTGATGCCTACCAGCAGTGGGGTGTGGATCAGCCCTGGTGGTTTCGTGGCAATCAAAGCCTGCGTACCGTGGTGTGGATGGGGCGGCAATTATTGGGCATCGATCCCAAGTATCAATTGCCCTTCGAGGGGTGTCGCCACCATGCCCTGCACGATGCCCGCCATGAAGCGGCATACCTGATTCACATTCTGACCGCCTTCAAGCAGGGGCTGGCCGGGGGCGAATTAGCAGGCTATGGCATTGAATCTGGCGCGACTTCCTGAGCAGGAACGCCAGAAAGTAGAATTGGATAAGCAGGCGGCTTGGCTGGTTTGGCAGTGCCGCCGACATTTGGCAACCCGAGATGATGTTGCCAAGGCAATCACCTGTCAGCCAGAGGAATACTGGACGTATTTCCTCGAACGGCTGAACTATTACCGTGAGGTAAAGGGGTCACATGAGCAAGTTTACTAGTCGCAGCGCGGCCAGAGCACACCATTTACAGCAGCAAGCCAGCAACCCGGTTGGTACAGCACTTAACGAGAGTGCTGCGCTGTTCCGTTCCATCGACACATCTTGCCCGGGCCTGACTGCAGCAGAAGCGGCTCGCCGGGTCATTGCCTCTGAATCACTCGCCGTGCGCCGTAGTGCAAGTTACCAGTTGCTGGCTCGCCTGGGCCCGTTGCTCGATAAGTTGGAGATGGTGGAGAAGCTGGGATGATGCCAACCCATCCGGTGTTTGTACCAGCCATGGGGCTGGTGCTGCTGGAGGTGGGAGAGGGGCTGGTTGCGTTGCGTTCCTCTCTTGGTAATCGTCCGGTGGTGTTGGTCCCGGCCTGCGAACAGGGCGATCTGCTGGCCCACTTCCCTGAGCTAGCCAGCGCTCTGCTAGATCCTGCCATCGTTAACGCTGCCGGCGGCGAACTGGCCTTGCGTAGTGTGGGTCAGTGCTTGATCGGCGAGGCCTGCATTGGCGAGTCGGTCACCGCCCAAATTGGTGGCCTGCCACTGCCCCTGTGCTGGCACCACGATAACGAGTTCCGTGACGGCCAGCTGCCGATTCACCTTGCCGAGCACACCACCACTATTGCGCGTGCGGTGTTAACCCGGGTAGCGGGCTGGTGCGGGGTATCGCTCACCCAGTTGCAGGCGCGGGATCTCTGTTGGTGGGCGAGCGTGTTCAAAGTGCAGGGGCTATTGCCTATCGAGGTGGTTCGCCATGCCTGTCGCTTGTCCCCACTGGAGCCAGAGCGGGTGCTGCGCCCCGGGCGTGGCTATCGAGAGACTGATGCTCGCTATCGGTTGAGCCGACCCGAGCTGATGGAGCTAGACCCGCTCGCCGAGCTGCGCAGTCGGATCCGCGTTAAGCCAGCAGTGAAGGCCATCGACCCAGAGCCGCCGATGTTGCATATCCCCAGACCGAAGATGAAGCGCTGGGAGTCTGCTGCCTATCTGGCGTTCGTGCGACAGCTGCCATGTGTGGTGACCGGTCAGACCGAGGGCATTGAGGCGCACCACATCGTGGGTCACGGGCTGAGCGTGATGGGGAGCAAGGCCCATGATCACCTGACCTTTCCACTCTGCCATGACGCACACATGGAATTGCACAACAAGGGGTGGCAGCAGTGGGAACAAGCCCACGGCAGCCAGCTGGAACACGTCGTGATGACGTTAAACAAGGCCGCCGGCCTGGGAGTGTTTGGATGACGCCATACAGTGGAAAGCGTGACGCGGGGCAACGGGTGAAGGCACGGGCCCGCCCGCAGCCAATACCGGGCACTATGAACAAGACAGAGCAGGCTTATGCAGATCATCTTCGGCTACTGATGCTGGCGGGGGAGGTGATCTCTTATGAGTTCGAGCCGCTCAAGCTACGGCTGGCGGACAAAACCTTCTACACCCCGGACTTTATGGTGGTGCGTAAGGATGGGTTGATCGAACTGCACGAGGTGAAGGGGTTCTGGGAGGATGACGCCCGGGTCAAGATCAAGGTGGCGGCCAAGCAGCACTGGATGTTCACCTTCGTCGGCGTGATGCGCCAAGGCGCCAACTGGTCACAGGAGGCATTCTGATGCGGCTGGAATATGCACTTTCAATAGGGGAACCCCGTTCGGTTATGCTCCAGGCTATTCAGTCTCGCTCTACCGGTCCTTCTCACCTTACCCAGGCTGATGTGCTGGGGGCGCTTGGGCTGGTGCAGAAATATGAGGGAGTGGGGTTGGCGCTGATGATGGCCCGCTACACAAAAGATAAGGCCAGCTATCGCAAGGCGGTGATCGGGGTGATGGCACACTGCAGCAAGCAGGCCTCCAAGTATGTGGGCACCATCAAGTCACGAGGTCATGCCATGGCCCTGAAAACAATAGCTGCACTGGCTGTGGAGCACTACTGCCGCACCGCAGATACCCCGGATGCAGCTTGTCAGTGCAAGGGGAGGGGGAATGTCCGGGATATGGAGGCCTCCCGATTGCACGGCAAGCCCATAGACAAGATTTGTCCACGTTGTGGCGGTACCGGCCTGCGACCTATTTCAGGTACGCAGATCCGGCGAGCTATCGAGCCACGACTGGGTACTCTGAGCCGTGGTGAGTGGGAGCGGCAGTGGTACCCACTCTATCAAGCGGTGCTGGCCTGGTGCCATACGCAGGAAAGCGAGGTAGCGGCGCTCTATAAGCGAGTTACGGCGGCGTGATATCTTCCGTCGGCCTCATTCCATTGTCGACTATTAATTGTTGCACAGTGGTAATGATAGAGCAAAAGAGGGGATTAAGTGAATACGTCTAGACATTAGAGATGGTCTAGTAATATTATGAT
>JAGOCY010000256.1 GCA_017998495.1 Corallincola sp. | reverse complement strand
AGCCTGCAGTATCTGGTGGGCGCCGAGGTCGATTACAGCGAGGGTCTGGAAGGTTCGCGCTTCCATGTCACTAACCCCAACGCCAAATCCACCTGCGGTTGCGGCTCATCGTTCAGCATCTGAGGACGCTTCGCTCCTTGGTCCCACTGTTGGCGCTCGCTGCTGAGCGCCACTGTTAACACTTTGCCCTACACTGTCATCATTGCCCTCCTTATGCTGCGGGCTAATTCCTTAGTGTTCCTGGGCAAGTCATGCCCACAGTGGAGTCACCTTCCATGCCCTCCGTGATTGCTGCCGGCAACCGGTTCAAGTCTCCGTGGCTGATCGCCGGTATGCTGACGCTGGCCTTAACCCTCTACATCCTTAGTGCCATCCTCTTGCCGCCGACGGAAACGCCCTTGGCAGAGCGTCATGAGGCACCGCTGGCGCGGGTGCAGGTGCAGCATTTCAGCGCCACGCCGATTGAGCGTGAGGTGGAGCTTTATGGCCGAACCCAGGCCGAGCGCATGGCCACTCTCGACGCCGAAGTGAGCGGGCGGGTGGTGGCGGTGCCGGTGGAGCGGGGGCGTTGGTCAAACAGGGTGAGGTGCTGGTACGCCTCGATGAGCGCGATCTGCGTCAGCAGCTGGCACGCGCTCAGGCGCTGCTCGATCAGCGCCGTATCGAGTATGACGGTGCTGCCCGCCTCGATGAGAAGGGGTTCACCGGCCGTGCCCGGCTGGCTGAAGCCAAGGCCAATCTGGTTGATGCCGAAGCGACGGTGGCCAGCCTGCAGCTGGATCTGGCCAACACCAGTATCCGCGCCCCGTTCGATGGGGTGCTGAACGAGCGGTTGGTGGAGGTGGGTGACTACCTAGCAGTGGGCGATCCCATAGCCCGGGTACATGACATCGATCCGTTGGTGGTTAAAGCCAGTGTCACCGAGCAGCATATTGCCAGCCTGCGCCCTGGCCAGCCGGCGCGGGTGCGCATGCTGGATGGCCAACTGGTGACAGGCACGCTGCGCTACCTGTCACGTGTCGCCGATGCGGACTCCGCCACCTTCGCCATTGAGGTGGCGATTGCCAATGCGCACGGCCAGTGGCTTGCCGGCCAGTCGGGGGCGGTGCTGCTGCCGCTGGGCCAGACTGAGGCGATCAAGGTGACGCCAGCGCTGCTGGCGCTGGATGAGCAAGGGCGGATCGGCATCAAGTCGGTGGTGGATAGTACCGTCGCCTTTACCCCGGTGCAGATCGTCAAATCGGAGCGCGATGGTTTGTGGCTCAGCGGCCTCGGCCGCGACATCGACATCATCACCCTGGGCCAGGGATTTGTCCGTGCCGGTGACCGGGTGGTTGCCGAGTTCAAGCGCTAAGGGAGCCGGGTCATGATCAGTTTCATCTCGGCGGCGATGCTGCGTGCCCGCACCACCCTGGCTATTCTGGTGCTGCTGCTGGTGAGCGGCATGCTCACTTATCGTGCCATCCCCAAGGAAGCCAACCCTGATGTGGTGATCCCGTACATCTATATCTCCATTGTCCATGACGGCATCTCGCCGGAAGACGCCGAGCGCATGCTGCTGCGGCCGATGGAGAATGAGTTGCGCGGTTTGTCGGGCATCAAGCAGATGGAGTCGACCGCTAGCGAGGGTCATGGCTCGGTGCTGATCGAGTTTATGGCCGGTATGGACCCCAAGGCGGTGCTGGCCGATGTGCGCGATCGCGTTACCCTGGCCAAGGCCAAGCTGCCGGAAGGGGCAGAGGAACCGGTGATCGAAGAGATCAAGATGGAGGATGAGAATCCCACCATCACCGTCATCCTCTCCGGCGATGTGCCGGAGCGCACCCTGGTGCAGCTGGGTCGTGATCTGCGCGACAAGCTGGAAGCCCTGCCGGAAGTGCTGGAGGTGGAGCTGGCGGGCGAGCGTGAGGAGATGGTGGAGATCATCGTCGATCCGCTGCTGCTGGAGAGTTACAACCTCAATCAGAACGACATCTATCAGCTGCTGTCGCGTAACAACCAGCTGGTGGCGGCGGGCAACATGGACACTGGCGTCGGTCGCCATGCGGTCAAGGTGCCGGCGGTGTTTGAGACGCTGGAAGATGTGCTGCGGCTGCCGATCAAGGCGGTGGGCGAGCGGCTGATCACCTTCGCCGATGTGGCTGACGTGCGCCGCTCATTCAAGGATGCCAACAGCTACGCGCGGCTCAATGGCGAGCCGGCGCTGTCGCTGGAGGTGAAGAAGCGTGCCGGCGAGAACATTCTGACCACGGTGGAAAAGGTGCGGGCCATTGTCGATGGTGCCCACCAACTGTTCCCCGAGCATGTGCAGGTGACCTACACCAACGACATGTCGGAAGAGGTCCGGGACATGCTCCACGACCTGCAGAATAATGTGGTGTCGGCGGTGATTCTGGTGGTGATTGTGATCATCGCCTTTCTCGGGGTGCGTAGCGCCACTCTGGTGGCGGTGGCTATTCCCGGTTCCTTTCTGGCCGGCATCCTGATCCTCGGGGTGATGGGGTACACCATCAATATTGTGGTGCTCTTTGCCCTGATCATGGCGGTGGGCATGCTGGTCGATGGCGCCATTGTTGTCACCGAGTTTGCCGACCGCTGCATGGCCGAAGGGATGGACCGGCGTGAGGCATACAGCCTGGCGGCACGGCGCATGGCCTGGCCGATCATTGCCTCCACTGCCACCACCCTTGCCGCCTTTGCGCCCTTGATCTTCTGGCCGGGGATCATGGGCGAATTCATGAAGTACCTGCCGATCACCCTGATTGTGACCCTGTCGGCCTCGCTGCTGATGGCGTTGCTGTTCATCCCCACTCTGGGGGCGCTGATCGGTAAGCCTCGTCAGATCTCCGAGCATGAGCGTCATCAGCTGGAGGATGCCGAAAGCGGTGATATCCGCCATCTGGATGGCTTTGCCGGCCGCTATCTCAAAGTGCTGGATGGTGCTTTGGCCCGCCCCGGCGCCTGGCTAACGGTGGCGTTGATCACCACAGTAGCGGTGGTGGTGCTTTTTGCTCGCCACAATGCCGGTATCGAGTTTTTCCCGCAGGTGGAACCGGCCGGGGTCAATATGGTGGTGCGCTCCCATGGTGATCTGTCGATCGACGAAAAAGACCGCCTGATGAAGCAGGTTGAGGCGCGCATTCTCGACATGCAGGAGATTGAAAGCCTCTATTCGCGCACAGGCAACAGTGGTCGGCGCGGTGAGCGGGTCGGCTACCTGCGCCTCAATCTGGTGGATTGGGATCAGCGCCGGCCTGCCGATGAGATCATCACTGAGGTGCGCCAGCGTACCGCCGACATGGCCGGTATCGAAATTGAGCTGCGTAAGGATGAGAACGGTCCTGGCGGCGGTAAGGCGCTGGAGGTCGAGCTTTCCAGCCGTTATCCGCAGCTGGTTAATGAGGCGGTCAAGACGGTGCGCTTGGCGTTGGAGGAGAACGGTGGCTTCACCAACATCGATGATGACGCCACCAAGCCGGGTATCGAGTGGCAGCTGCAGGTGAATCGCGCCGATGCCGCCCGTTTCGGTGCCGATGCGGCGCTGCTGGGTTCATCGGTGCAGCTGGTGACCAATGGTCTCAAGCTGGGGGAGTATCGCCCCGATGATGTCGATTACGAGCTGGATATCCGGGTGCGCTTTCCGGCCGAGCAGCGCCATTTGGAGCGGCTGGATGGCC
>JAGOCY010000255.1 GCA_017998495.1 Corallincola sp. | reverse complement strand
CCTGTTCAACTGGATGCGGTCGGAGCTTTTGTGTTTTGCCATATGGCTGCGAGGCGACCTTATTGCAAAGCACAACAGAGGCCAGTCGTCATGTGTTCCACCATTGCATCGTCCGGTGACGTGCTCATCGATCGCGATGGGCTTTTCCCATGTCCCGTGATTTCAGTCAGCTCTGCGCGTTCCCTCGGTGGCAAATTGGCGTCCCGGCAGGACGAGCCGCTGGCCCCTTACGATAAATCCGACAAACCCCTCCGTTCGCACAGCACCTCTGGTCGCCAGCGTACTTTGCGGTGTGGCGGCCAACCCATCACTGCGACTGGTACCGCCGTCGGCGGCGGGGTGGTGATTGGCTCAGGCAGCGGACAGGCAGGTTAAGGAGCGCTTCATGGCAGACAGCACAGGATTACAATTTACCGTCAAGGTGGGGGCCCTGCCCGAGAGTGCCTTCGTGGTGGCCGAGTTTGCGCTGGATGAAGCGCTCAACCGGCCGTTCAACCTGCGCCTAGAGCTGGCAAGTGCCCAGCCCGACATCGACTTTGGCGCCGTGCTGGACCAGCCGTGTGAGCTCTTGGTGTGGTACAGCGGCGAGCTACAGCGCCGGGTGTGCGGGGTGGTGAGTGACTTTGCGCAGGGGGACAGCGGTTTTCGCCGCACCCGCTATCAGCTCATGGTGCAGCCGGCGCTGTGGCGTCTGTCGCTTCGCCAGAACTCCCGCATCTTCCAGGCGCAGAAGCCTGATGAAATCCTCTCTATCCTGTTGCAAGAGCACGGCATCACCGACTATGCGTTTGCCCTGAAAAACGAGCACGCCAAGCGGGAATACTGCGTTCAGTACCGGGAAACCGACCTCGATTTCGTGAACCGCCTCGCCGCCGAAGAGGGGATGTTCTACTTCCACGAGTTTGAAGCGGGCAAGCACCGCATTGTGTTTGCCGATGACGCTGCCGCCCTGACTGCCGGCCCCGAGCTCTTCTTCAACCTTGGCAACCGTTCCCTCGAGCAAGGCCCCTATGTGCGCCAGTTCCACTATCGGGAGGCGGTGCGCCCGTCGGATGTGGAGCTCAAGGACTACAGCTTCAAGACGCCTGCCTACGGCCTATCCCACAAGAAGGTGGGAGCAGAGCTGACCCATCAGCGCGACACTTACCAGCACTTTGACTACCCGGGCCGCTACAAGCTGGACCCGAGCGGTAAGGCGTTTGCCCAACATCGGCTCGATGCCCTGCGCAACGATGCGGTGGCGGGCAGTGGCAAGTCGAACAGCGCGGCCTTGCTGCCGGGCCAGACGTTTTCACTCACCGAACACCCCAACGGCAGCCTCAACACCGACTGGCAAATCGTGCGCATTCTGCACACCGGCTTGCAGCCACAGGCGCTGGAAGAGGAGGGGGGAAGTGGCCCCACCGTCTACCACAACGAATTTAGCGTGGTGAAAGCGAGTACCACCTGGCGGGCGCGTATCGGCAGCCCGGAAGCCCCTCACAAGCCGATGGTGGACGGCCCGCAGATTGCGACCGTGGTGGGCCCCGACGGGGAGGAGATTTACTGCGACGAGCATGGCCGGGTGAAGCTGCAATTCCCGTGGGACAGATATGGTAGTTCCAACGACCAGAGTTCCTGCTGGGTGCGAGTCTCCCAAGGATGGGCCGGCGGCCAGTATGGCATGATGGCCATCCCGCGCATCGGCCACGAGGTCATCGTCTCGTTTCTGGAAGGGGACCCCGACCTGCCCATCGTGACGGGGCGCACTTATCACGCCACCAACCGGCCGCCGTATGAGCTGCCAGCCAACAAGACCCGTACCGTGCTGCGTACCGAGACTCATCAGGGGGAGGGTTTCAACGAGCTGCGCTTTGAAGACCAGGCGGGGCAGGAAGAGATTTACATCCACGGTCAGAAAGACCTGAACGTGTTGATAGAGAACGATGCCGCCTGGCACATCAAGCACGACCAGCACACCGATATCGACAATGAGCGGGTGACCCGCATCAAGGCCAACGATCACCTGACGGTGGAGGGTGAGAAGCGCGACCAGATAAAGGCCGACTACTCGCTGACGGTGGATGCCAGCCTGCACCAGAAGTTGGGGCAGTCCCTGCTGGTGGAAGCGGGAAGCGAGGTACATCACAAGGCGGGCATGAAGATCGTGATGGAGGCCGGTGCCGAGCTGACCCTCAAGGTGGGCGGCAGCTTTGTGAAGCTCGACGCCGGTGGCGTTACCCTCAGTGGTGGCTCCATCAAGATGAATTCCGGCGGCAGCCCGGGTTCTGGCTCTGGTTGGGGTGGCAAGGCCCCCACCCAGCCAGGCAATGTCGAGGTGCCAACACCACCACCAGCAACATTGCCAGCCCCGGCCATCCACAAGAGCATGGAGTCCATGGCACCGCTGGCCAAGCCTTGTCCAGCCGCTCCACCACCTGTACCCCCTCCGCCTGCCGGGGGGCCACCGGCTCCACCGCCCGCTCCACCCCAGCTTGCCGGAGGCCCAATGGTGCCACCGCCGCCGCCACCTGTTGCGGTCAAAGGGGAAGGCAAAAAGCCGGCAAAGAAGTGGGCGACGGTAGAGATATCCAAAGCGGATGAAGCACTCAGATACTATTCGGCGCAGGGGTACACATTGCTCAATAATTATTTGCGTGCTCGCCCCTACAAGCAGCGAGAGGCCATCGATACCCTGCTTAGTCGCAGCTATTTGAATGATGAGCCGACATCTACGGGTGAATTTGATAAGGCAATGAAGGCCTATGTTGCCGATGTGGAGGCTGGTCTGGCGAAATTGCCGGCTTCACCTGATTTGTCTTTCGTCTACCGGGGCCTGGCGCTGGACAAGCCGGAGCTTGCAGCCCTCAAAGATCAGTTCACAGGGGTGGGCAATATCGTTGTTGAGCCAGGATTCATGAGTACCTCACCGGACAAGGCCTGGGTCAACGATACCTTGTTGAAGATCCGCCTGCCTGCCGGTCATGGTGGCCGTTTGCTGGGTGACGCTGCGCACTTCAAGGGGGAAGCAGAAATGCTGTTTCCGACCCAGACCAGGCTAAGGGTCGATCGGGTGGTTTCCTCCATGAGCGGTGATTTCGATACCTTGCTCAATACGATACCAACCTCTGACAATGCATCGGATAACCGCAGCAGGATCAAGCGACTGATTGAGGTTTCCGTATTATGACCTTGTCTGATTGGCTCGCTGGCAAGCAAGCGGGTGAAATATATGCCGTCATCGATGGAGCACAAGCGATGTCAGCCGTGGCGGATTTCTATACCTATGATGGAGAGAATGCCAATCCACTTTTTGCCGGTACCGCTTTCGATGAGCAGTCTGCGTTGGGGCCCCGGTTGCTGCCAGCGCCTTCCGCTGAGTTCATGATGGCCAATCCCGCCCTGAGCGGCTTCTACCTGATCAGCGACCAATCAGTGGAGCTGATCCGCCGCCATTGGCAGAGCCTGATAGAAGCGATACGCGAGGGAGAAGCTGTCTGGTTTCGTTTCTCTGACCCACGCATTTTCTTGCCCATGCTCAGTGCCATGACCCCTGATGAACGCGATACTGTGCTGGGGCCCTGTTCCGGGCTCTGGATCCATGGCAAGGCCTTCTCTCGCACGCCTCATGCCCGGTTCCAACCCGCATTGCAAACCCCCTGGTTTCATATCCGGCCTCATCATCTGGCTGGGCTCTACGA
>JAGOCY010000254.1 GCA_017998495.1 Corallincola sp. | reverse complement strand
GGTAACACCGAAGGTAAGCCCGGCAACAACGAAGGCCACAGCCACCACCAGTAGTACTGCACACAGGGGCCACCAATGATGATAGGCCGCCCGTATAGCCCAAGCCATGCTCTGTAATGGTGTGGCGCGCGCCCCAATCATGATCAGATTGGCGAGAGACAAACTGACATATAGGTAGATGGCGGGTAGGACTAGCAGTACAAAACCAAGGCTAACAACCAGCGATATCAACACCGCCAGCAGTGCCAGTCGCCCCCATAAGCGCATGCACTGCGATAATTCGAGCCCGGTCACGGGCTGGCCCAGCGCCTGTTTAAGCCCCATCAGCTCCAGTGCTGCGACGACCGGCGCCAGCACAACTACCAGTCCAAGCACCGCGATATCCATCGCCTGCTGCAATGCGATGCCGCGCAATTCAAGCCAGGGCACCAGCTCAAACACCCCAAAGTACATTGAGACGTACCAGACCAATGCCAAACCGGCATAGCGGAAGTTAGGGCGCAGGCTCAGTTGCCAGGCCTCGCGCACCATGGCGCCAAGTTGAGGCCGCCCTTTGCCCTGCAAGCCATGATCAAGATGGTGCTGTTGCATCAGTGAGATCTCTCTGGAAATGCGGCGCGATTATACGGCGGCTGGCCGCCTGCACCAGCCTTCATGCCTGGGCCACCAGCAGCAGGGCCAGCACGGCCATCACTGCGCCTGTTGCCCAATCGAGGTAATGGCCGCAACGCTGCATCCACTGGCGTACCGCCGGTCGAGTCAGCACCAGGCTGAGGCCGGCAAACCAGGCCAGGGTGGCCAGCGCCATGTAACCGCCGTAGAGCAGCTTGAGGCTGATGCTAGCATCCTTGACCACCATAAAGATGGCGACGAAAAACAGCAGCGCTTTGGGATTTAAGCCATTGGTCAACAACCCTTGCCAATAGGCAGAGCGGCGACTGAGTTGGGGTTCAGCGGTTTGTGGCTGCTGGCCATCATTCGGCCGCGAACGCCACGCCAGACAAGCCAGATACAGCAGGTAACCAGCACCGCACCAGGTCAGCACCTTTAGCCATAACGGATTGGCCAGCAGCAGCAGGCTGACTCCCGAAATGGCGAACAGGGTGTGGCCCAGAATGCCACTGGCAATGCCGGCACTGGCGGCCAGCGCGCTGTGGCGGCCGAAACGGGCACTGTGGCGCAAGATCAGGGCGTAATCAGGCCCAGGACTGATCACCGCCAGGGCGTGGGCCACGGCGATAGTGAAAAACTGGCTGACAATAACGGCGACTTCACTCATGGCAATGCTTTACGCCGTGGCCTCGCGTGGCAAAATGGCGACTTTAGCGCGACTGGCCAGCGCTCACCAGTAGCAGGAGATCCGGGCAGCGATGAATGCAGCCAGTCCTCTTATCCAGATCAGCGGGTTAACCAAGTCCTATCAGGGCAAACAGGTGATCCGCAACCTCGAACTCACCATCTTCGACGGTGAATTCCTTACCCTGCTTGGCCCTTCCGGCTGTGGCAAAACCACAGTGCTGCGGATTCTCGCCGGCTTTGAGGGGGTTGATTGTGGCAGGGTAACCTTGGATGGCCAGGATCTGCTCAACCTGCCCGCCGAACGGCGGCCGGTGAATACCGTGTTTCAGAGCTACGCCCTGTTTCCGCACATGTCGGTGTGGGACAACGTGGCCTTTGGCCTGCGCATGAAAAAGGTGCCAGCGGCCGAGATCAAGGCGCGCGTCGATGCCTTGCTGGAGACGGTGCAGCTTAGCCATCTGGCCCAGCGCATGCCCAATCAGCTTTCAGGCGGCCAGCAGCAGCGTGTGGCCATTGCCCGTGCGGTGGTCAACAAGCCGCGTCTGTTGCTGCTCGATGAGTCACTGAGCGCTCTCGATTACAAGCTGCGCAAACAGATGCAGGTAGAGCTGAAGAAAATCCAGCGCCAGCTGGGCATCACCTTTGTGTTTGTCACCCACGATCAGGAAGAGGCGCTGTCGATGTCTGATCGGGTGGCGGTGATGCAGGAGGGACGTATTGTCCAGCTCGGCACCCCACGTTCTATCTATGAAGAGCCCGCAACCCTGTTTGTGGCCCGCTTTGTGGGTGAAAGTAATGTGTTTGACGCCACCATGGTGAGCCGTATCGACGAGCGCCACGCCCGCGTCGCCCTTGAGGGTGACGAATGTGTGATCGACGATGGTGGCCGCTTTGCGCCCGGCGATCGCCTGCATGTGATGCTGCGTCCCGAGGATCTGCGCATTGGTGAAATGACCAATGGCCAGCTGCCTGAAGGGCTGCGCGGCACTGTGGTGGAACGTAACTATAAAGGCGCAACACTGGAGTCGATCATCCGTCTGGCCAATGGCACTGAGGTGATCGCCAGCGAGTTCTTTGATGAAGATGACCCCTCGTTTGACCACAGCCTGGGGCAACAGGTGGCCGTGACCTGGGTGCCAAGCTGGGAAGTGGTGCTGCCTTATGAGCAGTGACCGCCTGTTTCGCCAGCTGTCGATTGGGCTTATCAGCAGCTGGCTGATCCTGTTTGTGCTGCTGCCCAACCTGATGGTGCTGTTGGTCAGCGTATTGACTCACGATCCGCTGCGGCTGGTGCAGTTTACCTTCAGCCTCGACAGTTATACCCGGCTGTTTGACCCGCTTTATGCCCGCGTGGTCCTCGATTCGCTGCTGTTGGCAGCCACGGCTACCCTACTCTGCCTGCTGGTGGCTTACCCCTTCGCCCGCGCTATTGTTGCCCTGCCCCGTGGCTGGCGGCCTATCGCCCTGTTTCTGTTGATCCTGCCGTTCTGGACCAACTCATTGATCCGCACCTATGCCCTGAAGAACGTGCTTGGCGCCAAGGGGGTGGTCAACCAGGGATTAATGGCCCTGGGTGTGATAGAGCAGCCGCTCCAGCTGCTGTTCACCGAGGTCGCTGTGGTTCTGGGTTTGGTCTATATCCTGCTGCCATTTATGGTGTTTCCCATCTATGCCAGCATCGACAAGCTGGATCTGAGGTTGCTGGAAGCAGCTAAGGATCTGGGGGCAAACTCCGTGCAGCGCTTTATCCGGGTTGAGCTGCCACTGACCAAGCCAGGCATCATTGCCGGCTCGCTGCTGGTGTTCCTGCCGGCCATGGGCATGTTCTATGTGTCTGATTTGCTTGGTGGCGCCAAGCATATTCTGGTCGGCAACCTGATCCAGACCCAGTTCCTCAAGGTCCGCGACTGGCCCTTTGGCGCCGCCGCCAGTGTCACCCTGACCCTGCTGATGGGGCTGATGCTACTGGCTTACTGGCGTGCCTCACGAGCCATCGGCCGCAAAGGGGGCGAACTCGATGATTAACGCCAACCGGCCGTTGCTGTGGCTACCCCGAGCACTGGTGATGCTGGGTGTATTGCTGTTTCTCTACGTGCCACTGCTATTGCTCATCGTCAACTCATTTAATGCCAACCGTTATGGTTTTCAATGGGATGGATTTAGCTGGCAGTGGTACCTCAAGCTGTTTAATAACGAGGGGCTTAAGGCCGCTGCTGGCCACTCGCTAGTGGTTGCCATCTTGGCCTCTAGCGTTTCAGTGCTGATTGGCAGCCTCACCGCTGTGGCCCTGTTTCGCTACCAGTTTCGCGGGAAGCAGGCACTGCAGAGTGGCCTGTTTGTGGTAATGATGACCCCCGACATCGTCATGGCCATCGCCTTGCTGGCCC
>JAGOCY010000252.1 GCA_017998495.1 Corallincola sp. | reverse complement strand
TTCTGGCTGTCTCGTGGGCTCGGAAATGTGTATAAGAGGCAGGATGGCGGGCCAGCACTTCGGCGGTGATATCCCTCACTTCCCCAACCCCCACAACTGCCCACAGCTCCGCCTCCAACGGCTTGGCCCGGTGGATGGCGTATTGGCTGATATAGGTCAGCTCATCGTTGATGAACTCGGTATCGGGTCTGGAAGCGGCACGCCCCAGCTGCAAGCGCCAGGCGTAGAACTCACCACGCTTGAGAGCCATATCGATAAAGAAGCGACGCTGGTTTTCGCTGTGGAATTCATCGGTGTAGCGGCATTGAACCTGGGTGACGCGCTGGCCGTCGCTGCGCAGGTGCAGATAGATATCAAACTGCAGCGGCGGATCGCTGCGCTCCAGTTTCTTGAGTGGTTCCAGCAGTCGCTCGTGCAGGGCCTCAGCCTTGACCAGCGGATAGAGGTTGGGGCTCTGGCCGTCTTCACCAATACGCTGTAGCAGCTCGACCATTGGATTGTTGTCGCTCGGGCTGGCAATGCTGTCTAGGGCATAACGGGCGCCGCGCTTGTGGACAAAAAAGGGTGCCGTGACTCGCTGGTTGATCACCAGATTGCGCAATGCTTGAGCCAGCCCTGCCAGCTGGCGGGGCGCTGCTGTCTGCGGCAGCTTAGCCTTGTTGTGCTGAATCAGCATGTTCAGGAACTGGTAGCCTTCATGGCGGCTGGCCAGCCCGCTGATCTTGAGGTGATAGACAGTGTCAGTGGTGTTGACCCCAACCACCTCATAGGGCAGGTTCTTGAGCTTGAACTTGGTCGTCATCCCCTGCAGTTGCGGCAGGTCGAGGAGAATCACCTGACCCAGCTGGGCCGGCTGCGGTTGCGCCAGTTCCAGCTGTAAGCCGGCCGCTGAGATGTCGCGGGTGGTGGCCTCAAAGGGACGACCATCGACAATGCCGAGGGCCTGGGTGCGGTACTGATAGCGCAGTTCGCGCCGGAGTTCATTGAATGACAGGGCCTCCAGCGCCAGCTTCGAGCTGTGCTGGCGGGGCATGACAAAGCGGTTGAGGCGATTCAGTTCACCCCGGTCATACACCTGTTCCGCCCACACCGCCTGGGCCGCCGGTGAGCTGGCATCGATCAGCAGCAGCAGATGGCTGATCTTCTGCAGTAGCGGCTGCACCCGTGGTGGGATAGGGGGTTGCTGGAGTTTAAGCGAGTCGTCGCTGCCCTGCTTCAGGGTTGAAATGGAGGCCAGCTCTGGGCTGGTGCTTTCCAGATGAAGCTGCCAGCAACGCCAGCTGCTTTTGTTGGCGCCAAAGGCGGTGAACAGACGGCGTTCACTGTCACTGGCAAACTCGTGGCTGGCCGCCGCGTAAAAATAGAGGCGACCCCGCGAGGCATGGGTGAAGCTGTAGAGCACCATCGCCTGGTCAGGGTTGTCGCGCAGCCAGGCCAGCCGGGCTGGGGTTAGCAGGCTGTCCAGCTGCAGCCGGTACTCTTCATCGCGCCAGTAGTGGATGAGGTGGCAATTGACCTCACCGACCAAAGCCACCGCCGGCTCCAGCTGGCCGTCGTTGTCGTTGACAAACAGCGACAGGCCATTCATACGAGGCACATAGTATTGCTCGTAGCCTTTACTGGTCACTGCCGCCACGACATGCTCAAGATCGACCTTGTAGCGCCGCTTATTGCCCTGAATGAAGTTGGCCAGAAACTGTTCAAAGGGCGGCGACTCAAAGGCTTTGCGCAAGCGGTACCAGGCGGCGCCACTCTGGCTCTTGTCACGGGCCACCACGTCATAGCGGAAACCGTTGCTGGCGCCGTCAAAGGCAAACTGCTGCTCCAGACCGAGAAATCGCAGCATCACCGGCTGCCCCAGCGCTAGTTGGGCATCGATCGGCATCCGGATGCGCAGACCACCGACTGACAGGTTGGTGGTTACCCCTTCAACCACCGAGCCATCGTTGCGACGCACGCTGATGCGTACCGAGAAGTGCATCCGCTCTTCGGAGCGGCCGACATACTGGCCGAAGCGGATCAGGCGTCCTGGATATTGTGGGATCTGGTTATTGGCCAGCAGCAGCGCTTCGTCTTCGGCGCTTTTGGTCTCCTGATTCTGCAGCTGGCGCAACTTGTCGTCGCGCTCCCGTTGCTGCATCACCCGGTAGTTGTTTTCGGTGCTCATCACCTCTTCATAGACGCCCATGGTGTAGCGGCCGCGATACTCTTTAACCGCACGCTCAAATACCCGCCTGGCGACGTCGTCCATGAAATGGAGGCGCCCTTCATGTTCGATGGGGCGACAGACCCCATCTACCCGGCCGCGCAGGTCAATGACCCGGGCGCAGGGGGTGGTCAACCGCTTCAACTCCATCTTGATCAGGAAACGTACCGACTTGCTTTCGCTGCGGGTGAGGTTCAACAGCATCTCATCGAAGTCAGGATCACTGACCAGCGGCTTTAATTGATCGATGACTGAGCGGTATGCCGTTAATTCCATCTGTGCTGCTGTATGGTTGTGGGCGTTTTGCCTGCGCTGCCGTTTTCCGGTGAAATGGCGCGCGGCTGTGGCTATCAGGCTTCAAGCTAGGCGCTTGGTACAGCAATTTCAATGCCAGCAACAGATTTTTGACACGGAGATCGCGCTCATATGGCCAAAGGCAAAGCAGTTTTTGTCTGCAACGACTGTGGTGCTGACCATCCACGCTGGATGGGGCAATGCCCGGCTTGTGGTGGCTGGAACTGTATCAGCGAGATGCGGGTCAGCCCCGCCCCCAAGCGTCAGGCGGATCGCAGCGGTTATGCCGGATCAGCAGGCGAGGGGGCGGTGACCACCCTTGACCAGATCGTGCTGGAGGAGAATGCGCGGCTGGCCAGTGGTTCGGCGGAGCTGGACCGGGTGCTGGGCGGCGGCATTGTCGCCGGCGCGGCGATTCTGATCGGCGGCCATCCCGGTGCCGGCAAGAGCACCCTGCTGTTGCAGATGGCCTGCACCCTGGCGGCCCGCCTGCCGGTGCTTTACGTCACGGGTGAAGAGTCATTGCAGCAGGTGGCGTTGCGCGCCGCCCGCCTTGGGCTGGATCGCAGCCAGCTGCAGGTATTGGCTGAAACCGATGTCGATGCCCTGCTGGCGCTGGCCGAGCGCCACCGCCCCAAGGTGATGGTGATCGATTCCATCCAGGTGATGCAGCTGGCTGAGCTGAGTTCGGCGCCCGGTAGTGTCGCTCAGGTGCGCGAGTCTGCGGCCGCCTTGACCCGGTTTGCCAAGCGCCATGGCATCGCCATGTTTCTGGTTGGCCATGTCACCAAGGACGGCATGCTGGCCGGCCCCAAGGTGCTGGAGCACTGCGTCGACGCCTCACTGATGCTGGAGGGGGGCAACGACAGCCGTTTTCGTACCTTGCGCAGCCACAAGAATCGTTTCGGCGCCGTCAACGAGTTGGGGGTGTTTGCCATGACCGGCCAGGGATTGCGCGAGGTCAGCAACCCCTCGGCGATCTTTCTCAATCGCGGTGAGCAGCAGGCCGCCGGCAGTGTGGTGATGGTGATGTGGGAAGGCACAAGACCCTTGCTGGTGGAGCTGCAGGCGCTGGTTGACCACTCGCCGATGGCCAACCCGCGGCGGGTGACGGTGGGACTGGAGCAGAACCGGCTGGCGATGCTGTTGGCGGTCCTGCACCGCCATGGTGGCCTGCAGATGGCTGACCAGGATGTGTT
>JAGOCY010000253.1 GCA_017998495.1 Corallincola sp. | reverse complement strand
CTGTTTGCCAACGTGCTGGCACTCAAGGCCCGTTATCTCGGGGTGGCTAAAGAGCTTAATCTGCTGGTGGTGGTGAGCGCGCTGCTGCTGCTGCTCGGCAGTCTGGCACTGGCTTGGGCCTACTAGTGGCAGCCACACTCCGCTATCACTGTGATTGATAATGGAAATAAAAGCGGAGCCATAAGGCTCCGTTTTTTATGCACCTGCGTTTTTATGCAAAAGTGCCCTGTTTCAAACAGCTCAGCGGGCGCTGCGCGGCACAAATGAACGCTGAGCAATACCGGTGTAACGCTGACGCGGACGGCCGATGCGGTGGTCGTGGTGGGCGTGCATTTCACCCCAGTGAGCGATCCAGCCGACGGTACGGGCCATGGCGAAGATCACGGTAAACATGTTGATCGGGATACCAATGGCTTTGAGGATGATGCCGGAATAGAAGTCGACGTTGGGGTAGAGCTTCTTCTCGACGAAGTAGGGGTCGGACAGGGCGATGCGCTCCAGCTCCATCGCTACGTCAAGCAGCGGGTCCTGGATGTTGAGCTCTTTGAGCACCTGATGGCAGGTGTCACGCATCACCGTGGCCCGCGGGTCGTAGTTCTTGTAAACGCGGTGACCGAAGCCCATCAGGCGGAAGGGATCGTTCTTGTCCTTGGCCTTGGCGATGTACTGCGGAATGCGGTCAACGCTTTCGATCTCCATCAGCATGCGCAGGCAGGCCTCGTTGGCACCGCCGTGAGCCGGGCCCCACAGCGAGGCGATACCGGCCGAGATACAGGCGAACGGGTTGGCACCTGATGAGCCAGCCAGACGCACGGTCGAGGTCGAGGCGTTCTGTTCGTGGTCGGCGTGCAGGGTGAAGATCTTGTCGAGGGCGCGGGCCACCACCGGGTTGGGCTCATAGGGCTCGCACGGGGTAGCGAACATCATGTGCAGGAAGTTGTCGGCGTAGCCCAGATCATTGCGCGGATAGGTGAAGGGCTGGCCTTTGTTGTACTTGTAACACATGGCCGCGATGGTCGGCATTTTGGAGATCAGGCGGTAAGCGGCGATCTCGCGATGCTGCTCGTTATTGATGTCGAGCGAGTCATGGTAGAAGGCCGACAGGGCGCCGACCACGCCGCACATGATGGCCATCGGGTGGGCATCACGACGGAAACCGCGGAAGAAGGCGTTGATCTGGTCGTGGATCATGGTGTGCTGCGACACCAGTTTTTTGAATTTCTGATACTGCTCTTCGGTTGGCAGCTCGCCGGTCAGCAGCAGGTAGCAGACTTCGAGATAGCTGGCGTTGTTAGCCAGATCGGCGATGTCGTAGCCACGATGGCGGAGGATGCCGACATCACCGTCAATATAGGTGATCTCGGATTCACAGGATGCGGTGGACATAAAGCCCGGGTCGTAGGTGAAGTAGCCCTTACCTGCCAGGCTGCGGATGTCGATCACATCCTGACCAATGGTGGGGGACAGCACCGGTAGTTCAATCACCTTGCCGTCAATATGTAGTTCAGCCTTTCTATCCGCCATGAGGCACTCCTCCAGCTTTTGTTATGTCGAATCGGTGTCGCGAGTCTTGGGGCCGATTTTGACCGGCCTTGGCCGTCGGGGGAAGAGGTAAAACGACGGTTTCAATAACAATTCAAAAAAAATGCATAAGTATTCCTGGTGGTGGCCACCATGCGCTGCTTCACAACGCGCGGTTCGGGGGTTGGTCTGATTCGTGCGGCGGCCGTATAATCGGTTGACTGTTTGATGCAGGGCAAAGCACCTGCGTTGACAGACGCAAAGACGCGGGAGAAGCGGACCGTCTTTTGCGGTCCTGCCTATAAGAAATACAGCTCATTCAACGGAGCGCCAATCTGTGAACCCCAGACAACGTCGTCCTGTGAACCTGGACCTGCGGACCATCCGCATGCCGGTCACGGCGGTTGCCTCCATTCTGCATCGCATCAGCGGCGTCGTGCTGTTTGTGGCGATCGGGGGCCTGCTGTGGCTGTGGCATCTGTCCCTCTCATCGCCCCAGACCTTCGACTGTGTGCGTCAGACTCTCGACCATCCGCTCGGCTGGGCGCTGATGCTCGGCGTCATGGCCGCCATGGCCTACCACCTGTGTGCCGGCATCCGTCACCTGCTGATGGACTGTGGCCTGTTTGAAGAGATTGGCAGTGGCCGCAAATCGGCCGCCATCGCCATTGCTCTGGCCCTGGTGCTAACGCTGCTGCTGGGGGTGTGGTCATGGTGAAGCAACCCACCATTAGCCGCCGTAATGGCGTGCGTGATTATCTGCTGGTGCGCCTGTCGGCGCTGGTGCTGGCGAGCTGGGTGCTGTTCCTGTTCGGCTACCTGTTGTGCCATCCGCAGCTCGATTATCTGAGCTGGAAGGGGCTGTTCGCCCAGTTGCCGATGAAGGTGTTTACCCTGCTGGCGCTGGTTGGCCTTCTGGTTCACGCCTGGATCGGCCTGTGGCAGGTGATCACCGATTACCTCAAATGCACGTCGCTGCGCGCTGTGGCGCTGGCGCTCGTCTCTCTGCTGGTGCTCAGCTATTTCGGCGCTGGTCTGCTGATTGTGTGGGGGGTGTAAGTGAAGCTGCCCGTATACGAATTTGATGCCGTGGTGATTGGCGCCGGTGGCGCTGGCATGCGCGCTGCGCTGGCCATCACCACCGCCGGCCGCAGCTGCGCGCTGCTGTCCAAAGTGTTCCCGACCCGTTCGCACACCGTGTCTGCCCAAGGCGGCATCACCGTGGCTCTCGGCAACGCCCATGATGACAACTGGGAATGGCACATGTACGACACCGTCAAGGGGTCGGACTTTATCGGCGACCAAGATGCCATCGAGTACATGTGCAAAACCGGCCCTGAGGCGATCATCGAACTGGAGCACATGGGGCTGCCCTTCTCCCGTACCGATGCCGGGCGCATCTATCAGCGCCCCTTCGGTGGCCAGTCCAAGAATTTCGGCGGTGAGCAGGCGGCGCGTACTGCGGCTGCAGCGGACCGTACCGGCCATGCCCTGCTGCACTGCCTCTATCAGCAGAACATCAAGCACCAGACCAAGGTGTTTTCTGAGTGGTATGCCCTGGATCTGGTGAAGAACCAGGATGGCGCCGTGGTTGGCTGTACCGCCCTGTGCATGGAAACTGGCGAACTGGTCTACTTCAAGAGCAAAGCAGTGGTGCTGGCCACCGGTGGCGCTGGCCGCATCTTTGCCTCCACCACCAATGCTCACATCAATACCGGTGACGGTGTTGGCATGGCCACCCGCGCTGGCGTGCCGCTGCAGGATATGGAGATGTGGCAGTTCCACCCGACCGGCATCGCCGGGGCCGGGGTGCTGGTCACTGAGGGCTGTCGCGGTGAGGGCGGCTATCTGCTCAACAAGAATGGCGAACGCTTTATGGAGCGCTATGCGCCCAATGCCAAGGATCTGGCTGGCCGCGATGTGGTCGCCCGCTCGATGATGACCGAGATCCGCGAGGGTCGCGGCTGTGATGGCCCCTGGGGCCCGCACATCAAGCTGAAGCTCGACCACCTCGGTAAAGAGGTACTGGAATCGCGTCTGCCGGGGATCTGCGAACTGTCGCGTACCTTTGCCCATGTCGACCCGGTGCGTGAACCGATTCCGGTGATCCCGACCTGCCACTACATGATGGGTGGCGTGCCGACCCGGGTGACCGGGCAGGTGATCGGGCGTGACGCC
>JAGOCY010000251.1 GCA_017998495.1 Corallincola sp. | reverse complement strand
CAGCAGCACCCGCTCGGCCTGCAGGTTGGGCAGGGCGTGGAGCAGCAGGGTCTGACCCAGCTTGCCCTCTAGATCGCCGCGGCGCAGCAGGCTGCTGATGGCGCCATCGCAGGCCTTGTCGAGCAGCTCGGCCGCGGGCGACAGGCGGCGAGGTTCATAGACGCCGACCACCACACAGGCGCTGCGCTGTTTGTCGGGGCTGCCACTCTTGACGTCGAATTCCATGGTTGTCCTCGTGCATAAAGACAAAAGGCGGGGTTTGGCTGATAATCGCCGGCAGTCTGGGCCGCCGGTAGTGGCCCCAAGTGTAGCCCCAGTTGCCTCCCGGCGCAGCGCTGCGCGGCCGGGAAAAATGGCAGAAACAGCCATTTTTGTGGCAACAGCGGGTGAAGCAACTGAAACGAACAGTTTACGGAAGCTGCGTGACCATCCTGCGCTATCTCATTCGCGATCTGCTCAAGTCGCAAGCGGCGGTACTGCTAGTGCTGCTCGGGGTGTTCCTGAGTCAGCAGGTGGTGTCGCTGCTGGCCCGTACTGCGGACGGCCGTTATCCAGTGGATCTGGTCGGTAAACTCATTGCTCTTACCGTCCCTGAACTGCTGGTGCTGCTGCTGCCGCTGTCGTTCTTTCTGGCAGTGCTGTTGGCCTATGGCCGCATGTACGCTGATCAGGAGATGGTGGTGCTGCGCGCCTGTGGCGTCAGCGAATGGTATGTCACCCGCGTGACCCTGGTACTGGCACTGCTGGTGGCGCTGCTGGCCGGTTGGGCCAGCCTGGTGGTGACCCCTTGGGCCAAAGGCGAGCAGCGGCGGTTGATTGCCGGCAGTGAGGCCTCGGCCGGGGTGAAAAGCCTGAGCGAAGGACGCTTTAAAAAATCGCCCGATGGCAGCACTGTGATGTTTGTCGAGCAGATGAGCGACGACGGTAATCGTCTGTCCAAAGTCTTTGTCGCCCAGACGCCGGATGCCACTGCACCCCAGCAGTTCCAGCTGCTGGTGGCTGACAGCGGCGAGTTGCGCGAATCCGCCGAGGGCACCCTGGAGCTGAGCCTCAATGGCGGTACCCGCTGGGATGGCAGCGCACGGCAGCTCAACCTGCAGCGCGTCGATTTTGAGCGCTACACCGCCCAGTTGCCGACTCTGGCCGAGGGCTACGAATCGCGTCTGGAGCACCGGCCGCTGACCGAGCTGCTGGCCGATGGCTCAGTGCGGGCCTGGGCCGAGATCCACTGGCGGCTGGCTGTTCCCATCTCATTACCGCTGCTGTGTCTGATGGCGGTGCCGCTGTCGGCGGTCAATCCACGTCAGGGTAAGTTTGCCAAGCTGGGACCGGCGATACTGCTGTTTCTTGGTTACTACGTGCTGCTGATGGCCGGCCAGAAGGCGCTGGAGTCAGGCCGGGTGCCGCTGGCCGCCGGGTTGTGGTGGGTGCATGGGCTGGCCCTAGTGGTTGGCGCCGCCCTGGTGTTCAAGGGCCGGCCGACCTGGTTCCGGCTGCGCGGTCGCTGGCTGGAGCAGCGCGCATGATCCGTCTGATTGATCTCTACATTGGCCGCACCCTGCTCGCCGCCACCGGGCTGGCCCTGCTGGTGCTCGAAGGGCTCAATCTGATCCTCAAGTTCGTGAATGAACTGAAATCGGTGGGGCGCGGCAACTACGATCTGATCGACGCCATCATCTACACCCTCTATTCGGTGCCCCGTGATCTGGAGCTGTTTGTGCCGATGGCGGTGCTGCTTGGTGCCCTGATCGGCATTGGCGGGCTGGCTGCCAGCAGCGAGCTGGTGGTGCTGATGGCGGCGGGCATGTCGCGGGCGGCCATCGCCCGTTCAGCGCTCAAGACGGCATTGCCATTGATGGTGGCCTTGCTGCTGTTGGGCGAGTTCGGCACGCCGCTGGCAGAGCAGGCGGCCAAGGAGCTGAGAACTACCGAATTGACCGGTGGCACCCTGATTGAATCTCAGGCAGGCACCTGGACCCGCGACGAGCAGGCGTTCGTTAACATTGGCCGGGTGGAGAGTGAAACCCGCATTCGCGATCTGACCATCTTTCACTTCGATGAGCGGCAGCAGCTGCAGCGTATTGTCCATGCCGAATCGGCTCAGTTTGAGCAGGGGCGCTGGTTGTTGCAGCAGGTGCGCGAAACCTACATCGGCGCCGAGCAGCTGACCGCCAGCGATATCCCACAGCGGGAATGGCGCTCGGTGCTGACCCCCGACAAGCTCAAGGTGGTGTCGGTCAAGCCGGACAGTCTGTCGTTGCGCGGACTCGACAGCTACATCGATTACCTGGATGCCAGTGGTCAGGATGGCAGCCGTTACCGGCTGGCGTTCTGGCGCAAACTGGCCCAGCCGCTATCGGTGGCGGTGATGGTGGTGCTGGCACTCAGCTTTATTTTCGGCCCGCTGCGCAGCGTCACTATGGGCGCACGGGTGTTGATGGGAGTAGCGGCGGGCTTCAGCTTTTATGTGCTCGACCAGCTGTTTGGGCCACTGGCGCTGGTCTACCAGTTCCCCGCCTGGCTGGGGGCATTGCTGCCACCGCTGGTGGCCCTCAGCGTGGCCCTGCTGTTACTGCGGCGCCGGGCCTGATTTGCTTTTGGCGGTTTTGGGCAGTACCACCACTTCGCAGTCGGCCACCTTGTCCTGCCAGGCCAGCTGTTCGCTGGTCAGCAGTACCGCCAGATTGCCGAGGCCGAGCATGGCAGCCAGCGCCCGCAACACCGCCTGAGTTGGCCGTAATGAGCCACCGCCGACATTCTGCACCCGCAGGCGCCAGGCTTTCATCCCCAAGGTCTGGCCGGCCACCGTCCAAAAGTAGCTGTAGAAGGCGATGATCCAGGCCAGCAGATAGAGGCTGTTGACCCGGTTACCGCTGACATAGCTGGCAATATCCTGACCAGCGGCGAGCACGATCAACCCGCTCCACACCAACAGTGCCACTACGAAGAAGTAGAGCGCTTGGGCGATGATCAGCACGCTGGCCACCAGTAGCCAGTCATAGACGAGGGCACCAATACGGCGCCAGAAACCGGCACGGGGCAGTGAACTGGGCATGACATCACTCCGGTCACAAGGGGCGCGCCGAGTCTATCATCGCCCTTGGTTGAGATCAGCGCCCGCAGCGGTTGTGGCCAAGGTCATGAAATGACGGTCAAGGCGGTGGCCATGGCTTGTGCCATCAGACGCGGTGCGTATAATGGCGCCCGCACTCGTGCCCGAGTGGCGGAATTGGTAGACGCGGCGGATTCAAAATCCGTTGCCCTTTAAAGGCGTGTCGGTTCGAGTCCGACCTTGGGCACCATGTTAAAAACCAGCCTTGCGGCTGGTTTTTGCGTTTCTGGGGTGGCGCCGTGCTGGAGGGTTGGCTCAGGGCGAGTGGCGCAATGGCGCGGCTGGTGTGCCGCTGTCAAAGCTGGAGCCAAACAGCACCACAAAATCGGCGTCCGAGCGATCCGTGGTGAGCAGCACAGGGGTCGACAGGCCGCGCGTCGGGTAGGCGCCGCAGGCCTCGCCAGCGTCACACAGGCTGAAATCGTTATCCGAATCGGTGCCGGCCAGCAGGTAGTAGCTGCCCGCGGCCAGGTCGTCAAAGCTGAACGCGTACTGGCCGTTGGTGTCGGCATTGAGCTGCTGCTGGTCGAGGGTGGCGAAGTTGTGATCGAGCAGCAGCAGATAGAGATGGCCAACGCCACTGCTAGCCTGCGCGTTGCCCACCCGCATATTGACCCGCACTACGG
>JAGOCY010000250.1:1235-3739 GCA_017998495.1 Corallincola sp. | reverse complement strand
ACCCGGCACTGGCCGGTGCGGTCGACAAGGCGATCGCCGGCGGCAAGGCGGTGCATATCATGGGACTGCTGTCGCCGGGTGGCGTGCACAGCCACGAAGACCAGATGCTGGCCATGGTCGAACTGGCCGCCAAGCGTGGGGCCAAGCAGGTCTATCTGCACGCCTTCCTCGATGGCCGTGACACCCCGCCGCGCAGCGCCGAGGGCAGCCTGGCGCGCTTTAGCGCCCGCTTTGCCGAGCTGGGCTGTGGCCGTGTGGCCAGCATCGTCGGCCGCTACTTCGCCATGGACCGCGACAACCGCTGGGACCGCGTGCAGCAGGCCTATGAACTGATGACCGAAGCCAAAGGCGAATTTACCTTCGCCAGCGCGGTGGAAGGTCTGCAGGCTGCTTATGCCCGCAACGAGAACGACGAGTTCGTCAAAGCCACCGTCATTCAGGCCGCCGGTGAGCCGGTAGCGGCCATCAATGATGGCGATGCGCTGGTGTTTATGAACTTCCGCGCTGACCGTGCCCGTGAGATCACCCGCGCCTTTGTCGACCCGGCGTTCAAGGGTTTTGAGCGTGCCAAGGTGCCGGCGCTGGCCGACTTTGTGATGCTCACCGAGTATGCGGCCGACATCAAAGCGACCATCGCCTACCCGCCGGAAAACCTGAGCAACACCATGGGTGAGTGGCTGGAGAAGCATGGCAAGACCCAGCTGCGCATCTCGGAAACCGAGAAATATGCCCACGTCACCTTCTTCTACAGCGGTGGCCGCGAAGACCCCTATGTTGGTGAAGAGCGTGAGCTGATCCCGTCGCCCAAGGTCGCCACTTACGATCTGCAGCCGGAGATGAGCAGCGCCGAGCTGACCGACAAGATGGTAGCGGCGATCAAGAGCGGCAAGTTCGACGTGATCGTCTGTAACTTCCCCAACGGCGACATGGTCGGCCACACCGGGGTGTTTGAGGCGGCGGTCAAGGCTTGTGAGGCGGTTGACGCCTGTATCGGCCGCATCGTCGAGGCGCTGCGCGAAGTGGGTGGCGAGTGCCTGATCACCGCCGACCATGGCAACGCCGAGAAGATGATGGACGAAGAGAGCGGCCAGCCGCACACGGCCCACACCAGCGATCCTGTGCCCTTCATCTATGTTGGCCGTAACGCCACCGCCGTCAGCGGCGGCAAGCTGTCGGACGTGGCGCCGACCATGCTCAGCCTGATGGGCATGCCGATCCCGCCGGAGATGACCGGCAAGGTACTGATGCAGCTCGGTTAAGTCGTGTACCTCAGCCCTGTGTTACGGCTGTTGCGGGCCCGCCATCTGGCGGGCCTGTTGCTGTGCCTGTGGTGGCTGCCAGCGGCAGCCGGCCAGGATCAGAAACTCAAAGAGGTGCAGGCCGAGATCAAACGCACCGAGCAGGTGCTGGCCGAGCAGAAGAGCAGCCGCGAGGAGCTGCAGCAGGCGCTCAAGACTACCGAGACCCGCATCGGCGAACTGGTGCAGGCGCAGCAGAAAACCGAGAGCGAGCTAGCCAGCAGCCGCAAGGAGCTGGCCCGTCTGGGTGAGCAGCGCAGCGGCCTGCAGCAGCAGCAGAAGCAGCAGCAGGAGGTGTTGGCTCAGCAGCTGGTGAGTGCCTACACCCGTGGCGGCCATGATTACACCAAACTGCTGCTCAGCCAGAGCGGTGCCGGCCAGCTGGAGCGGGTGCTGGCCTATTACGGCTTTCTCAACGAGGCGCGGGTGCAGGCGATCGATGCGGTCAAGGAGACCCGGTTCGCCCTGCTGCAGGTGGAAGAGGAACTGGGCAAGCGTGAAAGCGAGCTCAAGGCCCTGCTCGATCGCCAGCAGCAGGAGCGCGACGATCTGCGCTCCAGCAAGTCACAGCGCGAGCGCGCCCTCAACCGTTTGCAGCGCGACATGAAGCGTTCCCAGCAGCAGCTGGCTCAGCTACAGGAGAGCGAGCAGACGCTCAAAACGGTGATCGCCGAGGCCCGTCAGGTGAAGCCTAGCGTCAGTCGCGGGCCGGTGGTCGCCAAGGGCCTGGGTCGCCAGCAGGGGCAACTCAGCTGGCCGGTCAAGGGGCGGCTGGCCAAGCGTTTTGGCGAGGAGCGCCAGGGTGGTTTGCGCTGGAAAGGGGTGATGCTCAGCGCCAGCGAGGGCAGCCCGGTCAATGCCGTGGCCGATGGTAACGTGGTCTATGCCGACTGGGTCAAAGGCTTTGGCCTGCTGCTGGTGGTCGACCATGGTGAAGGCTACATGTCGATCTATGGCCACAATCAGGCGTTGCTCAAGCAGGCCGGTGATGGGGTCAGGGCCGGCGAAGCCGTGGCGCTGGTGGGCAAAAGCGGTGGCCACGCCGAACCCGGCCTCTACTTTGAAATTCGCCATCAGGGCGAAGCGGTGGACCCGGCACGCTGGTGCCGCTGAGCCCTCCAGAGATACGAGAGGCGAGTAACGCGAACGAGGGCTTAACCTGAGGTTCGCTACTCGCTACTCGCTACTCGCTACTCGCTACTCGCT
>JAGOCY010000250.1:0-1135 GCA_017998495.1 Corallincola sp. | reverse complement strand
TCGCTACTCGCTACTCGCTACTCGCTACTCGCTACTCGCTTTCAGATAAACGCGTAAGCATCGCCAAACAGCTGACTGGCCGGCAGGCCGGCGGCGAACAGCGCGGTGCGGGCGGCGGCCGCCATATCGAAGGGGCCGGCGACGTAGATGTCGCAGCCGGCCAGCTGCGGTTCGTGGCGGATCAGCGCCTCGTGCACCCGGCCACCCAAGCCATGCCAGCCCTGCGGCGCCTCATCCAGCACTGGCTGATAGCGAAACTGTGGATGGTTGCGCGCCCAGCTCTCAGCCAGATCATTGAGGTAGAGGGCATCGCGGTGACGGCCACCCCAATAAAGGATCACCTGACGCTGCGGCTGATGGACCAGCGCCTGCTCGATGATCGATTTGGCGTAGGCAAAGCCGGTGCCACCCACCAGCAGCAGCAAGGGTCGTTCGCTGTCGCGCAGGTACGCATTACCTAATGGCAGCTCTAGGGTCAGGCGGGGGTGAACCTGCAGATAGTGGATCACCTCCATCGCTTTGCTGTCACGGGCGCTGGCGCCGATGTGCAGCTCCAGGCGCTGGCTGCCGGGGGCGCAAGCGATGGAGAAGGGGCGGCGCATCTGGTTAGTCAGGCAGATCTGCAGGTACTGGCCGGCGGCAAAAGGCACGGCCTCGTCCAGCTGCAGCTCGACCCGGAACACGGTCTCGGTCAACGGCTGAATGCTGGTGACGCTGGCGCTAACAAGGGAGCTGGTCAAAAGGGTTCTCCGGCGGCTGGTGCCGCGCTTGTGGTTAGTCGATGCCGAGCTGCGACCACAGCTCGTCTACCCGGGCCTTGACGGCGGGGGCCATGCTGATGGCCGTGCCCCATTCGCGGCTGGTCTCGCCCGGCCACTTGTGGGTGGCGTCCAGCCCCATCTTGGAGCCGAGGCCGGCGACCGGCGAGGCGAAGTCGAGGTAGTCGATGGGGGTATTGTCGATCATCAGGGTGTCACGCGCCGGGTCCATGCGCGTGGTGATCGCCCAGATCACATCCTGCCAGTTGCGCGCATCGATATCGTCGTCGCAGACGATGACGAACTTGGTGTACATGAACTGGCGCAGGAACGACCACACCCCCATCATCACCCGCTTGGCGTGGCCAGGGTACTGC
>JAGOCY010000249.1 GCA_017998495.1 Corallincola sp. | reverse complement strand
CACCTGAAGTTCAAAGATAAGAGTGGCAAATCTCGCCTGATTGGCACCAGTGAGCCGCTGGATCTCTCCACCTTCAAACTGCCAAAGAACGAAAAAGCTGACGGTCTAATCGCCAAGTTTTTCAGCTTCTTGGCCAGCCATGGTGAACAGGAAACCAAAACAACCCCCAGCCATCCAGAGGATGAGGAAATGACCAAAGAACAGTTCGACCAGTTGCTGGGTGCCGTCACCGGCCTTGGCACCAAGATCGAAGGCTTTAGCGCGAAGCTGGAAGCAAAACCGGAAGTAAAGCCAGAACAGGTTACTGAACAGAAAGAAGAAGACGACGACAAGTTCAGCAAGCTGAACGAGACCATCACCGGTCTGGCCGCCACAGTCGGCGAGATGAAAGGCCAGATCGACAAGTTCTCCGCCGAGGTGCCGGGTCAGCGACCTGATGCGCTCGGCGGTGACGACACCACCTATAACATTTGCTAAGGAGCATTCAGTGAGCCAAACCCTGACCGTTCAGGCCGAACAGCGCCTGAGCAAATACTGCGATGCCCTGGCAAAAGCCTATGGCATCGACATCACCAAGCTGAATAAACAGTTCAGCGTCACCGGGCCGATTGAGACGACCCTACGCTCTGCCCTGCTCGCCTCGGTCGAATTCCTCGGCATGATCACCTGTTTGGACGTAGACCAGATAAAGGGCCAAGTGGTGCAGGTCGGCGTCGGCAAGCTCTATACCGGTCGTAAAAAAGGCGGCCGCTCCAAGGGCAAGGTCGGCGTGGATGGCAATACCTACGAGCTGACCGAGACCGACTCTTGCGCATCTCTCGACTGGTCAACCCTCTGCACCTTGGCAAATGCTGGTAGCGAAGGCGAGTTCATCAAGCTGGTTGGCGAGTTCGTCAACACCGCATTCGCTCTCGATATGCTGCGGGTAGGCTGGAATGGTGTGTCAGCTGCTGACAACACCGATCCGGACGCTCACCCGCTCGGCGAAGACGTCAACAAGGGTTGGCACCAGATCGCCCGCGAGTGGGACTGTGGCAGCCAGATCATCAATGCCGAAGCGGGCAAGAAGATCTACTTCGACCCGGACGGCAAGGGCGATTACAAGACCCTGGACGAAATGGCGTCTGACCTGATCAACACCACTATCGATCCGCTGTTCCAGCAAGACCCCCGTCTGGTGGTGCTGGTCGGTACCGATCTGGTAGCCGCAGCTCAGGCCAAGCTCTACAGCGAAGCCACCAAGCCGAGCGAACAGATCGCCGCCCAGCAGCTGGCCAAGTCCATTGCCGGTCGCAAGGCGATGATCCCGCCGTTCTTCCCGGGCAAGCGGATGGTGGTCACCACCCTGGACAACCTGCACTGCTACACCCAGCGCGGTACCCGCAAGCGCAAGGCCGACGATAACCAGGACTCCAAGAGCTTCGATAACCAGTACTGGCGGATGGAAGGTTATGCCCTGGGCGAGCACAAAGCCTATGGCGGCTTTGAAGAGGCGGACATTGTGATCGGTGCGGCTCCTGCGGCTCCCGCAGAAGCGGGTGCGTAAACCATGAGCTCACCCGGTCAGCGTCACAAGCAGCGCGTGCAAGCCATGCAGGGGGCCGAACAGGCCGCCTGCACTGGCGTGGCCACCGGTGCGGTGGCTGACAGCCTGCACCTGCAAATGATTGCCCTGGAACAGGACATCGTTCGCCTGCGCAAGCTGGCCCGCATTGGGGACCGGGTGAACATGAAGCGGGATGAGCTGATGCCCAAATACCGCCCCTATGTGGAGCGGTATCTGGCCAGCGTGGCCGAGTCAGGCCAGTCCTACCAGAACGAGCTGTTTCAACGGCTGGTGATCTGGGCCTTCGATGTGGGCGACTTCGACACCGGGATCGCCTGGGCCGAGCTCGCCATCATCCAGGGCCAGCGCTCCCCGAACAACATCAAGCGCGACTGGGCCCACTTCGTGGCCGACACCGTGCTGGAGTGGGCCGAGAAGCAGGCCGCAGAAGGTCACGCCGTCGAGCCATGGTTCTCTCGGGTGTTCGACAAGGTGCGCAACGACTGGCGCCTCAACGAGAAGCTGACCGCCAAGTGGTTCAAGGCTGCGGGTTGCCTGCTACTGCGCGACCACGACGGCCAGCCCAGACCGAGTGCCGTGGGTGACAGCGCCACACTGGAACAGGCCGCCCACTGGCTGCTCCAGGCCGAGAAGCTGCACAGCAAAGTGGGGGTAAACACCCTACTGCAAAAAATTGCCATGCGCCTGCGGGCGCTGAATCCGGAATAAAAAGCCGGAGCAATAAGACTCTCCGCGCCACCGCACCCCGGCGCGAATGCCATGGGCAGCCTTTGGCTAACCCTTCGGCAATTGCGTGGCTACAGGGGTGCCCCAATTCAACCAGCGAGGTCAGAGATGTTTGCAGGCAAGGATATCGACTACAGCGCAGCCACTATCCGCAATGACGGGTTTTGGCCTGATGTGGCCGTGGCCGACTTCGAGCGCCGCCGCGCCCTGCCTGCCGACCTCGACCAACAGACCACCGACGCTGCCCTGCTGGCTGCCGTCTCTGAAATCAACCTGCAGCTGGCGATGCGTCAGGCCGCGCTGATGGCAGAGGGCTACGCCAGCGCCGCCGAGGTGCCGGGGCCGAGCCTTGAGGGCGGCACCAATGCGCTGACCGAGCAGTATCTGGCCGCCGTGTTCGCCCGTGCCAAGGCCGCCTTGCTGCCGGAGTTCGCCAGCGTCACCGAGCGGGCCGCCGCCAACAACCAGGTAGAGCGATCCCCAGACCAACGCGCCCAGCTGCTGGCCGAAAGTCAGCAACTGGTGCGCAACATCAAGGGAAAGCGCCGTGCGGGGGTGTCGTTGATATGAGCGCAGGCGTTAACGAACAGCAGGCCCAGGGCTATTTCCTCCATGCCCTCCACGCCGAGATCAAGCGGGTGCTGCCAGCCAAGTGCCACAAGCATCTGGATAGCTGGATGGAGAACGGCACCATCCGGCTGGAACCCAAGAACATGGGCCCCACCGGGGTGGATGTGGCATGGCTCACTTATCAGGCTGTGTTCACCGTCGAGCAGTTGCCATTTCGCGAACTGGATCCGGCCATCGTGCTGGCCTCGGTGGCCGCCTGGGTGCAGGAGAATGACGAGTTTCGCGAGCGGTTCGAGCTGGCCGATCCCGAGTACGCCGTCACCCCGAACGATGAGAAGACCGCCGATCTCGAGATCCAGCTCGCCTTTACCGAACCGCTGCGCCTGATCGAGCACCCGAGCGGCCCCATCAACTGGATGGGCAAACGCTGGAACGTGGCTCCGTATGAAATCTGGGTGGCCGACCACATCGATATGAACGTCGGTGACACCGGCCATCACCAGGTAAGTGGTCAGTCATGATCACCATCACCCTCGACACCATACCGGTAAAGGAGCAGCTAAAGCTGTTGGAAATGCCAGCCAAGAAGCGACAGCGGCTGGTGTGGCGAGCCGCAGAAAACTTAAGGATTGCGGCAAAGAGCAACATCCAGAAGCAACAGGACTGGAATGGCCGCTCATGGGCTCCAAGGAAGCATGGCCGCCGCAAGATGCTGATGGGCATGCGAAAGCTGATCGTGATCACCGAAAAGCCGCAGCAGAACTTGGCCAAGCTCAGATTTGAGGGCGGTGCATATGGTGTGCATCCGGGGATAGTCGCCGGGGCTCATCAGTCAGGGCATACCTACAAGGTCAACCATGTCAGCCGTCTAAAGGTGGAGCC
>JAGOCY010000248.1 GCA_017998495.1 Corallincola sp. | reverse complement strand
CCGTCGCCCACCCAAGCTGGTGAAGGTCGACAGCAACGGCATTGTCAGCGACCTGCTGACCGGCTTTCAGGCCGCCGACGGTTCACGCTGGGCACGGCCGGTGGGGCTGCTGTTCACCCACGATGGCAGCCTGCTGTTTACGGTCGATGAAGGCGCCGAGGGGCTCTATCGGCTGAGTGCCGCGACGCAACAGTCGCCACCAGCCACCGCCCCCTAAGCCGCGCTGGATCAACAACCGGCCTGTTGGCGACCATCAGCGATGGTCGCCCCGCCCTACAATCAGGGGCACGCCGCCGGTAAAGGAGACTACCGTCCATGGCTCGTCCATTACCCCTGTTCGCGCTGCTGGTGCTGTTGCTGTGGCTGCTGTCACTGCCGTTGCTGCCAGCGGCGATGCACCGCCTCGAACCCTGGCCGCTCTATCTGCAGCTGCTTAACGGCAGCGGTTATCTGGCGATTGCCCTACTGTCGCTGGCCATGGTGCTGGGGCTGCGTCTACCGCGTCTCAGCCAATGGCTGGGCGGGCTGGATCGCGCCTATCAGGTGCATCGCCGCGCGGCTGAATGGGGTATTGGCCTCGCCCTGTTTCACTACCTGCTCAAGCTGGGCGCGGGGTTAGCCCGTGACCACGGCTGGCTGGAGAAGGGCCGTGGCCTCGGCGCCATGCGTAACGAACTCTTTGCCGGTGCCCGCCATCTGGCCAAAGAGCTGGGCGAGTGGGGGCTTTACGCCGGGTTACTGCTGGTGGCCATCGCCCTACTGCGGGTTATCCCTTACCGCCGTTTTGCCCAGAGCCACCGCCTGCTGCCAGCGGTCTATCTGCTGTGGGCCTTTCATAGCCTGGTGTTTATGCCGGCGCCGCTGTGGCTGTCGCCGGCCGGGCTAGCCTTGGCACTGTTGCTGCTGGCCGGCAGCGGCGCCGCCCTGTGGTCACTGGCCGGTCAGGTGGGCCGCCAGCGCCAGTACGCCGCCACTATTACCCAGCTGGAAGACCTCGGCCTAGGGGTGCTCGGGGTACGGGTAAAACTGCAAGCGGGGTGGCCCGGCCATGACAGCGGTCAGTTTGCTCTGGTCACCTTCGACAGCCGTGAAGGGGCCCACCCCTTTACCATCGCTTCCGCCTGGCATGGCGATGGCGAGCTGCGCTTCGGCATTAAGGCGCTGGGCGACTACACCCGCGAACTGCCACGGCGGCTCAAGGTAGGCGATCCGCTGTGGGTCGAGGGGCCCTATGGCCACTTCCTGTTCGATGACCACAAGCCACGCCAGATCTGGATCGGCGGCGGTATCGGTATGACTCCGTTCATCGCCAAGCTGCAACAGCGGGCCGATGAGGGTGGTCAGGGGGTTCCGGTGGATCTTTTTTACTGCACCAGCCGCGCTGAGCCGGCCATTCTCGCCCGCTTGCAACCGCTGGTGGAGGCCGCGCAAGTCCGGCTGCATCTGCTGGATGCCGCCAAAGGCCAACAGCTGACAGCAACGGCTCTGTGTGCCGCAGTTGACGGCTGGCAACAGGCCGGCATCTGGTTCTGCGGCCCCGCCCCTTTCGGTCAGCAGCTCCGTCAGGATCTGCTTAGCGCTGGCCTGCCGGCCGACGCCTTTCACCATGAGGCATTTCGCTTCAGATGATGACAGCAAAAAGGCGGCGCGCAGGCCGCCCTTGAGCAGTCCGCCGAGTCAAATAGTGGCCGGCGGCAGTATGGGGCTGGTGGTGCCATCGGCTTCGAGCACCAGCGCTTCGCCCATCAGCTGATTGTGCTGCAGATAGTCGGCGATGGTGGCGAAGGTGGCGGTGGCCACCGGGCCACCGTGATCGCGGGTCGACAGGTCTTTCATCATCAGATTGGCCATGGCCAGTTTGAGCGCCGGGAAATCGAGCACCTGAGCCTGAAAATGGGCCTGGGTGTTGGCCTTGAGGCGGGCGTAATCGGTGGTCTGATAGATGGCGGCGTTGATCACATCCAGAGTGTGCTCGGTGCAGTTCTGAAACTGATCGTTATAGGGGCTGGCTACCACCGAATAGCCCGGGCGGTGCACCTGCTCGGCGGTGCCATCACTATAGGCCGCCACCAGCCGCTGCTGCAGTGCCGGCGTCGGGATGATAATGCCGGCGCGCATGGCATGAGCGCCCCAGAAGAAATCAACCGGATAATCCACCACCAGCTCGCTGCGGCTGATGTCCTCGGCGGTCTGATAAAGGTTATGAATGGCATAACCCTTGGCCACCGAGCCATCGGGCAGGCTGATGGCGGAATAGATGGCCACCGCAGTATGGGTGAACTCCACCCCCCGTGGCAGCTCCTCAGCGGGCCGCCCCATGCGACCAATGATGAAGGCGCGCGCCCCCTTGGCCGCAGCAAATTTTTCAACGCTTTTGGCGAAGCGGCTGATCTCGTCGGCAGCAAATTGTGGCTCGCTCTCCGCCGCGCTGCCGGCCAGCGTCGGGCCAGCAACAGTCAATGTCAGAGTGGCAAACAGTAGTGGCAGCAGTTTCATGGCAGGCTCCGGCAGCTGAGGTGAGACAGACAGGGGCGCTCGCTGGCGCCCGCTGGCGGGAGGCTTACAACGCGTTACCGGTCTGCATCACCAGTGCCGGCGCCGGATCGGCGGTGATGGTGGTATCCGACACCTCCAGCGGCTGGTCGATGGCGAACTCCATCAACCCTTCACCGGCCTTGCCGGCGGCTTTACCCACCTCGCCGACCACCACGAATGGCACCGCCACAGTGGCGCTCACCACCTGGCCGGAAGCCAGGGCGCCATGCTTGAGTGCCTGGCCCGACTGTTGGGAAGCAAGACCTGCATTACCGATGCTGTCGGCAGCCAGGCACTGGCTAGTGCCGGCCATGAGCAACAGGGAGAGAGCGATACGGGTACGAGTGTTCATGTGGAAATCCTTTTTAGCGGTTGGGGTTATCGCCCGGTCACTCACCATGGCGATGGCCGCACTATGGTCCGGCGTTACCGCAGGTGTAAAATTCCACGACCAAGGTAGACTTCCAGCCAACCACGGGTATTGGATATCGCTACCATGGGCCAGATAACCGCGCTCTATGACACCCTCAAGCAGCAACTCAAAGCCAGCGGCTTCACCTACCGCGACATTGCCACCACCCTCAACCTGAGTGAGGCCAACATCAAGCGGCTGTTTGCCAGCCGCAGCTTCAGCCTGGCGCGACTGGAGCAGATCTGTGCCCTGCTCGGCATCACCCTGGCTGACCTGTTCGCCCTCAATAGCCAGAAGGGGCCGCGCCTATCGCAGCTGACAGTGGAGCAGGAGGAGGAGTTGGTGGCCGATGCCAAGCTGCTGCTGGTGGCCATCTGTGCCCATGACGGCTGGCAGTTCAAAGAGATCATCAGCGAGTTTCAGGTCAGTGAACATGAGTGCATCCGCCTGCTGGCCCGCCTCGACAAGCTGAAGATGCTGCAGCTGCTGCCGGGCAACCGCATCAAGTTGCTGATCGCGCCCGATTTCCGCTGGATCCCTAACGGTCCGCTGGAGCGTTACATCAATCGCAGTGTGCTCGCCCCCTTTATGGATGGCGATTTCAACCAACCCCAGGCATTCCGCTTCTATCTGCGCGGCAGCTTCTCCGACAGCTCCATCGCCCTGATCGAGGCCCGCCTCAACCAGCTCACCCAGGAGGCCGCCCAGCTCAACCGCCAGGACGCCCGGCTACCGCTTAAGCTGCGCCGCAACGCTGGCCTGCTACTAGCCCTGCGCCCATGGGAACTGCCGCTATTTGAAGCGA
>JAGOCY010000246.1 GCA_017998495.1 Corallincola sp. | reverse complement strand
GGGCAGATCCCAGGGCTGGAGCGGGCGCAATTCGACACCATAACTCATGTTCAATACCAAAGACGTCCCATCACTTGCCCATGTTATCGACCATCGCCGGGCAATTCCGTAGCAAAGCTCAATAATATAAGATGAAAACTCGGTATAATCTCAAAAATAATCAACGAGTTGTCATCAATTATCCGGCCCGTCGACCACGTCGGGCTCCTCAGGGAGAGAGCATCATGGCCATCGCCATCATCCCGGCACGGGGCGGCAGCAAGCGCATTCCCCGCAAGAACATCCGTCCCTTCTGCGGCTTGCCCATGATTGCCTACGCCATTGAGGCGGCCAGAGACTCGGGCTGTTTCAGTCGTGTGGTGGTCTCCACCGATGACGAGGAGATTGCCAAGGTCGCTCGTCAACTGGGGGCGGAAGTGCCATTTTTGCGGCCAGCCAACCTCGCCGATGATCATACCGGCACCACCCCTGTGGTCATCGACACCATCCAGCGGCTCGACCAGCTCGGCATCCAGGCAGAGCACTACTGCTGCATCTATGCCACCGTGCCGCTGATCCAGGCCGCCGACCTGCGCGCCGCCCACGCTCGCCTGCTCGCCAGCCAGGCTCCCTTCGTCTACACGGTGGCCGAATTCGGCTTCCCGATCCAGCGGGCGGTGCGCATGGACGAACAGGGCCGGGTCACGCCGTTCTGGCCGGAGCAGATGGCGAAACGCTCCCAGGATCTGGAGCCCGCGTATCAGGATGCCGGCCAATTCTACTGGGGCAGTCGCGCGGCCTGGCTGGGAGGGATCAGCCCGGTGGGGGGAGAGGGGATTGGCCACATATTGCCGCGGCATAGGGTAGTCGACATCGACACGCCGGAAGATTGGCACCTGGCCGAACTGCTCTATCAAGTGCTGGCCCAAGATGACGTTTAAAGTTGCCTTCCGGCTCGACGCCGGCGCCGAAATAGGGCTGGGCCACCTGATGCGTTGCCTGGCCATCGCCGATCGGCTGCACGCCGCCGGGGCCGAGTGCCACTTCCTCTGCCACGATCTGCCGGCGCACCTGCTGTCACTGCTGCGGCCCCATCACCATCATCCCCTGAGCGCGTTCGATGACGCTGGTGCCCTGCCTCGCCTGCAGCCCGATTGGCTGGTGTTCGATCACTACCAGATTGACCAGCGGCTCGAAACCCAGCTGGCCGCCCACTGCCGCCGTGTGCTGGTGATCGATGATCTGGCCGATCGACCGCACCACTGCCAGCTGCTGCTGGATCAGGGCCCCTTGCGCCGCGCCGCCGATTACCAGCCGCTCACCCCTGCCGATTGCCGGCTGCTGCTGGGCACCGACTATGCCCTGCTGCGCCCCGCCTATCGCCAGCTGGCACGTCAACATACAGACCGGTGGCAAAGGGGGCTTATCTGCTTTGGCGGCGCCGACCCGGCCGGCGCCTGCCTCATCACCCTCAACAGCCTGGCTAGGCTGCCCTGGGCCCGCACCATCCGCTGGACCCTGGTGGCGGGCGGCGCCAATCCCTTCTGGCCCGAGCTGGAGCAGAGAGTGGCCGAGCTGGCCGACCTTGACCTGGTGCTGCTGCGCCAGAGCGACCAGATGGCCGACCTGATGAGCCGGCACGACTTGGCCATCGGCGCCGCCGGCGGCATGACCTGGGAGCGGGCCTGTCTCGGCCTGCCGACCCTGGCGGTGCCCATCGTCGACAACCAGCAGTTCAACGACCAGGTGATCGCCCGCTTTCAGCTGGCCGAGCGGCTGACCCTGAGCGAACTGGCCGAGCCTGAGCGGCTGCTGCAGGCTCTGCAACGGCTTGAACAACAGTCAGACGACTACCGCCACCGTGGCCAGCAGCTGGTGGACGGGTTGGGGCTGGATCGGCTCACCGCCCGGTTGCTGCAACAATCGGATTATCAGCTGTTACCAGATGGCCGGCAGTGGCGCTTCCTTTGCGATAACCAGCCGCTGCTCACCCTGACGCTGAACGGCCGGCGGCTGACATGGCAGGCCACCCGGCCACTTCAGCCCACGGAGTGGCAAGAGCTGGCACATCGATTGCAGACAATTTTCTCCCAATTTCCCCTCTATCTTGCCGAGCCACCGCAGATAGCGCCCCCTGCCCCCTGGCAGCCGGCGCCGCAAGGCTGGCAACTTGGCACAGGAGTCTGAACACAGATGCAGATCGCCCATCAATCCATCGGCCCGGCGCAGGCTCCCTACGTGATCGCCGAGCTGTCGGCCAACCACAACGGCAACCTGGATCGCGCACTGGCCATCATGACCGCCGCCAAGGAGGCCGGGGCCAGTGCGGTCAAGCTACAAACCTACCGGCCCGACACCATCACCCTCAACAGCGACCGGCCCGAGTTCCAGATCCATGGCGGCTTGTGGGATGGCCACAACCTGTACGATCTCTACCAGTGGGCGCACACCCCCTGGGAGTGGCATCAGGCCCTGTTTGCCAAGGGGCGCGAGCTGGGGCTGACGGTCTTCAGCAGCCCGTTCGACTTCAGCGCGGTGGATCTGCTGGAATCCCTCGACTGCCCGGCCTACAAGATCGCCTCCTTCGAGCTGGTGGATCTTCCCCTCATCCGCTACGCCGCCCAGACCGGCAAGCCGCTCATCATGTCCACCGGCATGGCGAACGAGGCCGAGATCGCCGCCGCGGTCGAGATGGCGCTCAAGCACGGCAACGGCCAGCTGGCCCTGCTGCACTGCGTCAGCGGCTATCCGGCGCCGGCAGCCGAATACAACCTGCGCACCATCCCCATGTTGCGCCAGCGCTTCGGGGTCGAGGTGGGGCTCTCCGATCACACCCTGGGATCGGCCACGGCCATCGCCGCCACCGCGCTCGGGGCCACCCTCATCGAGAAGCACTTCACCCTGGCCCGCGCCGATGGCGGGCCGGATTGCGCCTTCTCCATGGAACCAGCCGAACTCACCGAGCTGGTAGCCTCGGTCAATACCGCCCATGCCGCCCTCGGGGTAGCCGATTACCAGCTAACCGCCAGTGAACAGGGCAACCGCGCGTTTCGCCGCTCCCTCTATCTGGTCAAGGAGATGGCCGCTGGCGAGGAGCTCACCGCAGCGCACATCAAATCGGTGCGCCCCGCCCTCGGCCTGCCCCCCGCCGATTACGATCGGCTCATCGGCAAGCGGGTCAACCGCAACCTGAGTGCCAATCAACCGCTGAGCTGGGAGTGGATAGACAACGATGAGTGATGATCTCTTCAACCAGCACGGCAGGCTCATCAGCCAGCGCTGGCCCGCCCTCTGGCCCCGCCTGTTGGCACAGGACGTGGAAAGCCTGCCGGCCGAGCTGACCGAGGGGCTCGGCTCCACCCTCAGTCTCCACGGCATCCAGCTCACCAGCCGGCACGATCGAGTGAAGGAAGCCGAGCTGCAGGCCGCCAGCCTGCCCGAGCAGCCGGTGCTGCACCTCTACGGCACCGGGCTCGGCGATCTGCCGCGCGCCCTGCTGGGGCGCAACAGCCTCAAGCGGCTGGAAGTGAAGATCATGAATGGCGCCCTGTTTGCCCTGGTGCTGCGGCTGCTGGACCAGCAGGACTGGCTGACTGACCCTAGGGTCGAGCTGATGATGGCCGGCGACGAGGGGGAGGTGCGACTGCCCTTCTTCGCCCTGCCGCCCGAACTGTTGCTAGTGGAAGATGCCGCCGCCCGCATCCGCGACCGGCTGGTGAGTGAAATAGACTTGCCGTTCGCCCGGGCCAGGTTCGATGCCGAGCACCCCGACGTCAC
>JAGOCY010000247.1 GCA_017998495.1 Corallincola sp. | reverse complement strand
AACCATATCGCTGGGTCATTTGGTCGGCTTGGCTTCATGAGGCAAACATTGTTGTTAGTGAACTCGCTCGCTTTCACACAGCAGAGATCGACGGCGGCTGGGTTCCATGTGGCTGATTTTTATACCGTATCGGTGCACAAGTCCAGCGGGCCGGGCGTGAAAAGTGAGCACGCGCGTTAACTCCGCAGAGCGCTTTTATTTCAACATCAAATCATGTGGTTACGGCTTTGTCTGTGCACAAAGTGTGCGCACTGGTTAGCGGGCGAACAGCCCGGATGGTCACTCCGTATCTCCAACCCCTTGATCGCCACCCGCGCGGCGCTGGCTAACGCACGGCCAGTCGGGTGAAGGGGGCGAGGCAACAGGACGTTGCCGAGAGCCACTATGGGCCAGGGATGGCACATTGTGGCGACCCCGCAGGCCGGCAGAACATCAGCCAGATTCTGAGTGGTGGCGATCTTTGGGGGCCGACAGGGTTCGCCAAGGGAGGGTTCGGCGACCCTCCCTTGGCTCGTCGTGTGGGCGCGAAAGCCCACTCTGGGCGCCGCAGGCGAATCCGCCGCGCAGCGGCAAATCAACAGCCAGCGCCGCAGGCGCTTCGGCCAACAGCAGTTGGCACACCACCGCCATGGCCCGACCACCACCGCAAAACTGGCGTAACGCGGCTAGCTGGCGATAATAGGCGCACTTTTGCGGCCAGCCGGTCGCCAGCAATGAAGGAACTGCCTCCATGGTCATCAAGCCGAAAGTGCGCGGATTTATCTGCACCAATGCCCACCCGGCCGGGTGTGCCGCCAATGTCGCCGAGCAGATCGCCTATGCCAAGGCCCGTCCGGTCAGTGGCGGCCCCAAGCGGGTGCTGGTGATTGGCGCCTCTACCGGCTATGGCCTGGCGTCGCGCATCACTGCCGCCTTTGGCAGTGGCGCTGACACTATCGGCATCTTCTTCGAGAAAGAGGGTGAAGAGAACCGCACCGGCAGCGCTGGCTGGTACAACAGCGTGGCCTTCCATAATGCCGCCACCGCCGCCGGCCTCAAGAGCTACAACCTCAACGGCGATGCCTTCTCCAGCGAGATGAAAGAGAAGACGGTGGCGCTGATCAAGGAGACCCTGGGTCAGGTTGATCTGGTGGTCTATTCGCTGGCGTCGCCGCGCCGCACCGATCCGGTGACCGGCGAGCGTTACACCTCGACCCTCAAGCCGATTGGCCAGAGCTATACCGCCCGTACCCTCAACACCGACAAGCTGGTGGTGCATGAAGTCACTCTGGAACCGGCCTCTGATGAGGAGATCGCGGCCACCATCAAGGTGATGGGTGGTGAAGACTGGGAGCTGTGGATGAACGCCCTGGCTGACGCCGGCGTGCTGGCCCCGGCCGCGCGCACCGTGGCTTACAGCTACATTGGCGACAAGCTGACCTGGCCGATCTACGGCAAGGCCACCATCGGCAAGGCCAAGGAAGATCTCGACCGCGCCGCCACCGCCATTCGCGCCCGGCTGGCGGCCAGCGGTGGTGACGCCAACGTAGCAGTACTCAAGGCGCTGGTGACCCAGGCCAGCAGTGCCATTCCGATCATGCCGCTCTACATCTCGCTGCTCTACAAGGTGATGAAGGCGGACGGTACCCACGAAGGCTGCATCGAGCAGATCCGTCGCCTCTATGGCCAGCTGTTTGAAGGCGCGGCCAACTACGACGAGGCGAAACGGCTGCGCGTGGATGACTGGGAACTGGACCCCAAGGTGCAGGATGCGGTGGCCGAGCTGTGGCCGCAGGTAACCACGGAAAACTACAGCCAGCTGACCGACTATGCCGGCTATAACGCTGACTTCCTGCGCCTGTTCGGTTTCGGCCTGGCCGGCGTCGATTACGACGCCGATATCAGCCCGCTGGCTGAACTGCCATTGGCCTGAGGCTGACGCCCTTGCGTAACAGACCCGGCTTAGTGCCGGGTTCTTTTTGGCCGTTGCTGCCGATCCGGTAGAATCGCCGCGCTGCCTGCGGTTGCGGGCTGAAGGTAAGAAGGACAAGGTACATGATCAATCTGCTGTGGCTGGCTGGTGGTCTGGTGGTGCTGGTGTGGGGCGCCGAATTGTTGGTCAAAGGGGCGTCGCGGCTGGCGGCCGCCTTTGGTATTGCCCCCTTGATCATCGGCCTGACGGTGGTGGCTTTTGGTACCAGCGCCCCTGAACTGGCCGTCAGTGTGATGGCGGGCATGGCCGGTAAAGCAGAACTGGCGGTGGGCAACGTTGTGGGCAGTAACATCGCCAACATTTTGCTGGTGCTGGGTATGGCCGCCGTGGTGGCCCCGCTGGCGGTGGCCCGTCAGCTGATCCGCCTCGACTTGCCGTTGATGGTGGCGGCCTCGGCAACAGTGGTGGTGATGGCCCTCGATGGCGCTATCAGCCGTGGTGAAGGGGCGTTGCTGTTTGCCGGGGTGGTGGCTTATACCCTGTTCCTGATCGTTCAGGCCCGGCGTGACAAAGCGGCTGCCGTCGCTGCGGACGATGAATTTGAGCGTGAATTTGGCCTGCATGAAGCGCCCGGCTGGCATAGCCACCTGCGTAACGGCGGCCTGCTGCTGGCCGGCTTGGTGATGCTGGTGGCCGGCTCCAAGGCTCTGGTCACTGGCGCTGTGGCCATTGCTGTCAGTCTGGGAGTTAGCGAGATGGTGATCGGCTTGACCATCGTCGCTGTGGGGACCTCGTTGCCGGAGGTTGCCACGTCGGTGGTCGCCAGCATGCGTGGCGAGCGCGATATTGCCGTCGGCAATGTGGTCGGTTCCAACATCTTTAATCTGCTGTCGGTACTGGGGCTGTCGTCGCTGGTGACCAGTGGCGGTTTGCCGGTGCCGGCTTCTGCGATTGCCGTTGATCTGCCGCTGATGCTGGGGGTGGCGCTGGTCTGCTTGCCGATCTTTTTCTCCGGCTGGCGCATCACCCGCAGCGAGGGGGCGCTGTTCCTGCTGGCCTATGTGGCCTACACCAGCTGGCTGTGCCTTGATGCGTTGGCCAACCCGGTGGCCGCCCCGCTTGGCCACGGCCTGTTGTGGTATGGCGTGCCGCTGGCATTGCTGGTGATCGCGGTCAGCCTCTATCGTGACCGCCACCTGCATCGCTGACTGACGTAAACCCCGGCTGCCGCTGTGGTGGCAGCCATAATCGTGTGAACAAACTGGCGCATGGCGCCGCATCAGGAGCAAGCAATGGTCATCGTCTGGTTGGTGGTAGGGTTGGTGATCCTGGTCTGGGGGGCCGAACTGCTGGTCAAAGGGGCGTCGCGGTTGGCGGCGGCCTTTGGCATCGCCCCCTTGATCATTGGCCTGACAGTGGTGGCCTTTGGCACCAGTGCGCCGGAGATGGCGGTCAGCGTCATGTCGGGGATGAAGGGCCAGGCCGATCTGGCGGTGGGCAACGTGGTCGGCTCCAACATCTTCAACGTGCTCTTTATTCTCGGTTTGGCGGCCTTGATCACGCCGCTGGCGGTGTCGCGCCAACTGATCCGGTTAGATGTGCCGCTGATGATTGCCGCATCGCTGGTGGTGGTGGTGATGGCGCTGGATGGTGGTATCAGCCGTGTGGAAGGGGCGCTGCTGTTCGCCGGTATTGTTGGCTACACCGTTTTCCTCATTATCAAGGCGCGGCGTGACAAGCAGGCGGCCAGTGCTGTTGATGACGAATTTGCCCGCGAATTTGGTGAGCCGGCCAAACCGGGTTGGCAAGGCTACGCCATTAACGGCGGGCTGATTGCCATCGGT
>JAGOCY010000245.1 GCA_017998495.1 Corallincola sp. | reverse complement strand
CCGCTACCAGTGGCCAGCGCCTCTGGCAGCAGGTTATCAAGCAGGGTCTGGGGCGTCGGCCGTGACTGGCGGCGAGCCAACAGGGCCTGCAACCGGTCAAGGGCGCTGCCCTGCTGCTGGCTCAGCCAGTAGAGATCCGTGAATGACGCCGACAGGGCATCCAGAGCCGTGAACTGGCCTTTGACCCGGCTGGAGATATCGAGCATCTGCGCCCATAGCAGGCCACCGCTACCCGATTGCCACAACGGCGAGCTGGTGTCAGCGTCGGTCACAGCAGTGGCGCCTTGGTCCGGGCCAGCATATACATGAGCCCAAACAGCACCAGCGCCATGGCAAAGCCGGCACGACGAGCCAAGGGCCCGCGGCCCTTCATGGCGAAGGCACCAGCGCCGATATAGAGCGCCAGCAGCACTAATTTCTGCCACAGCCAAGGGTGGTTGGCCGGGTTGTAATGCAGCATCACCGCCAGAGTCACACCTAGAGTGGCCAGAATGGTGTCATTGATATGGGGGAGCACTTTGAGCAGGCGCGGATAGCGGCCCCGCCATTCCAGCAGCAAAAAGCGCAGTGCCAGCAGGCCCAGGCTGATAAAAGCGACGGTGATATGCAGATGCTTGAGCGGCAGATAATAGGCCACGCGACAACTCCCATGGGGCAGCAGCAAACCTGCCCCACGGCGGGCGGTTAGCGCTCAACTGTGGTCAGGATACTGGTTGAAAACGGCCAGCAATTTATCAAGATTCGCGTTGAATATCTCCACCAGCCGCGGATCAAACTGGCGACCAGCCTGCTCGTTGATGTAAGCCACCGTTTGCTCCAGGGTCCAGGCCTCTTTATAAACCCGCGAACTGAGCAAGGCATCGAACACATCAGCCAGCGCGGTGATGCGGCCAAAGATATGGATCGCATCGCCCTGTTTGGCATCCGGATAACCGCGACCATCCCAGTGTTCGTGGTGTTCTCGCGCCACAATGCTGCCAGCTCTCAGGATCGGCCGGCCCGAATCAGCGAGCAGATCATGGCCAATCTGCACATGCTCCTCCATCACCTTGCGTTCAGCCGGTGACAGCAGGCCAGGCTTGAGCAACACCTGATCGGGGATGGCGATCTTGCCCAGATCGTGAAGCGGCGAGGCCAGTTTGAGCAACTCGGCCTCCTCCTCCGGCAAGCCCGCCGCCAGCGCCAGCAAGCGGCTATATTCGGCCACCCGCTTGACATGCTGGCCCACCTCGCGCGAACGGCTCTCGACCGCCTCGGCCAGCCGCATCACCAGCTCCTTCTGGGTGTTCTCCAGCTCCTGGTTCAGCTGCAGGTTATCCCAGGCCATCTGCACATTTTTGGCGAACAGCTCGATCAGCGCCTGCTCCGCCTCATTGAGGGGTTCATCGATGCCGGACAGCAGCAGCAGCGAGCCGGCGCTATGGCTACCGGGGCACCAGGCCACCACATAGCGGTCGCCATACACCACCCCCTGATCACGCATGGCGGTGAGTACATCCCGACGCTGAGCCTCGCTCAGCACATCGGTCACCGGCTTGCCCTCCGCATCGCGATACTCACCACCACCGGCCAGTACCACCAGATGTTCCAGATCGGCATGGCCCGGATCGCCCGCCACCAGCGAGGTGACGTAGAGCGCTTCGTCGCTGCCCCCCACCACCGACGCCAGCTGCTGTAGCAACCCTTTGATAAAGGGCTCCAGCTTGTAAGTGGTGAACAGGTCGGCAGCGGCGCGCAGGATCTTCTCCAACCCCTGGCGATTACGCTCCAGCAGCATGATGTCGCGATAGGCGCGCAGCGACGCGATGATGGCGGTAAAGAGCTTGGTCGCAGTCAGCTCGGTTTTGGCTTTGTAGTCGTTGATGTCGTAATCGAGGATCACCTGCCGCTCCGGCGCCTGCCCTGGCTGGCCAGTACGCAGGATGATGCGGCAGAAGCTGTTGCCGGCCTGCTCGCGGATGAAACGCGCCACCTGCAGCCCCGCGTCATCACTCTCCATCACCACATCCAAAAGGACGATGGCGGTGTCCGCATGCTCCAGAATTAACTGGCGGGCCTCGGCCCCGCTATAGGCTGAGACAAAGCTGAGCGCCTTGCCCTGAAAGCGCAGATCGGCCAACGCCAGCCGGGTAACGGCATGCACCTCTGGCTCATCGTCGACGATCATCAGCTTCCAGCTGCCTTGGTGCTGAGCGCTGCCTTCGTCCTCGGCCGCGAACATCAGGGTGTCATCCATGCTGGCTCCATGCGGGTTAGCGCCATGACTACGCCGCTAACAGTAGCAAAGGCTGAACAACCGGGTGTGATATGGGCACCAATTTCCGGCGTCAGCGGCGCTTCAGCATCCGCCGAGCTGGCCGCAGCAACCCCGCCAGTGACCGGCCAGATCCAACACCGGCTGAGGCTCAAAGCCATGGGCCGCCATCAGCGCCGCCACCGCAGGGCCCTGAGTGGCGCCATGCTCCAGCAGCAGATAGCCGCGGGGCTCAAGATAGTGATGGGCCTGCGCGATCAACAGCCGCAGATCAGCCAGCCCATCATCGTCGGCCACCAACGCCGTCACCGGCTCAAAGCGCAGGTCACCTTCGCCCAGATGGGGATCGAGAGGCGCCAGATAGGGGGGATTGCTGATGATCAGCTGTAACGGCACGGCCGCCATGGGCAGTGCCTGATACCAGTCACCAGCGCAGAACTGGACATTGGTCAGTGCCAGCCGGGTGCCATTGGCCGCGGCCATCGCCAGCGCCTCAGGCGAGCGGTCGCAGGCCCACAGCTGCCAATCGGGGCGCTCGCTGGCCAGCGCCAGCGCAATGGCGCCACTGCCGGTGCCCAGATCCGCCACCCGGGCCTTAGGAGCAATGGGCAGGGTCAGGGCATGGGCCACCAGCGCTTCGGTATCGGGGCGCGGGATCAGGGTCGCCGCGCTGACCATCAGCGGCAGCGACCAGAACTCGCGCTCACCCACCAGATAGGCCACCGGTTGGCCGCTGGCGCGGGCCGCCACCAGCTGCTGAAAACCCTGCCAGTCAAGCGCTGACAACAGGCGATCGCCATGGGCGAACAGGTAGCTGCGCGGTCGCTGCAACTGATGGCAGAGCAGTACCTGGGCATCGAGACGCGGGCTGTCGCTACCGGTCAGCAGGCCACTGGCCCAGTTAAGGGCGGCGTCGATGGTGGCAGCGCTCATCCGTTAGCCGTTCTGTTCCGCCAGCGCCGCCAGCTGCTCGGCCTGATGCTCATGCAGCAGCGGTTCGATCAGCGCATCCAGATCACCGGCGATCACCTCGTTGAGGCGATACAGCGTCAGGTTAACGCGGTGATCAGTCACCCGCCCCTGAGGAAAGTTGTAGGTACGAATGCGCTCGGAACGGTCGCCACTGCCCACCAGTGAGCGGCGAGTATCTGACTGCTCACGCTGGCGCTTCTCATCCTCAGCGGCCTGAATACGGGCGGCGAGCACACTCATCGCCTTGGCGCGGTTCTTGTGCTGGGAGCGCTCCTCCTGACACTCGACGACAATGCCGGTGGGAATGTGAGTGATGCGGATCGCCGACTCGGTACGGTTAACGTGCTGGCCACCGGCCCCTGAGGCGCGATAGGTATCCACCCGCAGATCGGCTGGGTTGATGGCAATAGCCTCGGCCTCCGGGATCTCTGGCATCACCGCCACGGTGCAGGCCGAGGTGTGAATTCGCCCCTGCGACTCGGTGGCTGGCACCCGCTGCACCCGATGGCCACCCGATTCAAATTTGAGCCGGCCGTAGACGC